>JAILIC010000151.1 GCA_024695475.1 Treponema sp. | reverse complement strand
CTTTGACAAATACAAAGTTCCCCCATCATCGCAATCATGATTACCAGGAATACTATAGATATACTGAATACCTGCAGCTTTTATGTCATCACAAAAACTGAGATAGGCATTAAACTCAGATTCCCGGCAATTTCTCGTTATATCTCCAAGAACAAAACAAGCAACGGGTTTTACAGATAGAGATTCAATAAATGATAATAATTTTGTTGGTTCTTCATAAACTGATTCAAAATGAACATCACTAACTAATAATACAGAATAGGAAGCACCAAAATCTACTGTATAATCAGTGATAGAAGAAGCTCGACTAGAAACACCGTTTGTATTATTAAAAAGGTTGCCTATATACGGTTCACAAGAACAAAATATCTGCAATGCTAGTACAACTATTGCATATAAACAAAGCTTTTTTAGAAAAACCATGCAAGTCCTACCTTTGCAAATAGATACTCAGGATGACACGTTTTATTTGACATATCTGAAAACACTACCTGAATAGAACCTAAGAAAGAAAAATCCTGTATTGTATCATAACGAACTTTTAGATATACCTCTGGAATAAAACGAAGGTCATATCGAAAAACGGAGTACGTTGCGTATCCTAATTTCCAGTAAGAACGGATAATATGTTGCAAAATCCAAAAATCATAATTTACAAGCTGATCTTTAAATACAGGGAAATAGTCTTGTACAGCGAAAATTTTTGATCTTTTTTCGCCATAACAGAATGTACAACCAATTTTTGTATCAGTAAGAGAACTACCTATATATCCTTTGGCTAAAAACCCATAATCTTGTTCAAACATTACATCATAGAACCAAAGATTGTGATAGAGACCTCCACCACCAACTCCTAAACTAACATAGGGAGTAATAAAATGATAAGTCGCCAGTAGTTCCAAAGTAACATGTAACGTTTCAGCATCATAAGAGACTCCTGACATAATTGAAAAATATCGTGCATCTAAACTGTAGATTGTACTAAAATTCATTTCAGTACGTTTAAATCCAGTCTGTCGATTTGGGCCTGCCAAAAGAAAAAATGATTGATTTATTTCTAAAGCAAAAAAAGGAAAACAGAACAACAGCAATAAAACACAAATTACGTATTTTCTCATCATAGATACTACATTTAACGTATTTCAGAGCATTATATACGTGTATTGTAGTATTGTAAAGTGAATAAATACGTATATTAAAGTATTTTATAGCTAGTTATGGATTCACATTTTAAGCAAATACTAAAAGATGAGCTTGCATTTCAAAACCTAACTGTAAAAGAACTCGCATACAAAGCAAACATATCACCGCGAACACTAGAGGGATACTTAAGCACCAGAAGTTCCATACCGCCTGCAGATGTTGCAGTCAGAATTGCAAAATCTCTTAATGTATCCGTTGAGTACCTCATAACCGGTACTCGACAAACACACGCTGAAGAACATGATCATATTGAATCCCGATTAATAAAAAATCTTAATCAATTAACTGACAGAGACAAAAAAGTATTGTTGGCACTCTCTGAAACACTTGCCAGTTTGGGAAAATAATCCACTATTTGAATACTAAAAACTAAAAGCCACTCTTATGTATCCATTCTGGAAAACGGGGAGCTTTCTCGGTCCTCCCGGATAGAGGCCAGACTAGGTGCGTATGCGATATCTACTGGCAGCACGCATCGTTTTTTATGTCTGGGTCAACATCACCAAATTAAATCAATCCTACTCTGCTGCCTTGAAGTTATAAATTGGTTTTATAACATTCACGATATCAGCAGTTGGACCAATATTTGCTACAATATCATCCATGGTCTTATAGGCCATTGGAGCTTCATCAAGAGTTTCTTTTGTTACAGTGGTAGAATATATTCCAGACATCTCTGCCTTAAACTCTTCCATGCTCAACTCTTTCTTCGCTTTATTACGACTCATAACACGTCCGGCACCATGAGGAGAAGAACAGTTCCAGTCTTCATTTCCCTTTCCAATACAGATAAGAGAACCATCTCTCATATTGATTGGGATCAAAAGCTTTTCACCTTTCTGCGCACTAACTGCCCCCTTACGAAGAATCATGTTCTCTGTATCGATGTAGTTATGAATCGTAGTAAACTGATCTACAATTTCATCTTTCTTCAAATGAAGTCCAATAGAAATTGTATTAATCATTGCCATACGATTCAGCATAGCAAAGTGCTGCATGATTCTCATATCGTTGATATAGTCATCAAACAGATAACCTGAAACATAAGCCAGATCTTTTGGAATCTGAGTTTTTATCTGAGCATTCATCTCTACTCTTTTTGCTTCAATTTCAGTTTCTCTGCCTTCAACCTTAAGCTGGGAAATCATGACATCCACGTCCGCTTTTGTTTTCCCATTCAACTGTTTCCAGGCCATCTCCTGATAATACTCAGCAATTTCAAGTCCAGCATGACGGCTTCCAGAATGTACAACAATGTACAAGTTTCCTTCTTCATCTCGGTCAGCTTCAATAAAGTGATTTCCACCACCCAAAGTTCCAAGACTCAGTTGAGCACGATGCTTGTTGTAAATACCCTTGATATTATCCCATTCAACTTCATCTACATACTGATGTGCAAACTTACGGATATCAAAGCCGCATGGAATATTCTTTCTTATAATCATATCCAATTGGGCTGGATCAAAATTCCGAGCTGCGTCTGAATCC
Source organism: Treponema sp. (assembly GCA_024695475.1). Lineage (GTDB taxonomy): Bacteria > Spirochaetota > Spirochaetia > Treponematales > Treponemataceae > Treponema_D. The sequence continues at coordinate 15,328 of JAILIC010000151.1, read as the reverse complement.
TTGTGAATCATCAAAGTTTCCATCCCGCATCCGATATCAACACCAACAAGGTTTGGAACAATCTTATCTTTGATGGTCATTGTAGTTCCAATCGTACAACCGGCTCCTGCATGAACATCTGGCATAAGGCGAATCTTTGCTCCAGAAGTAAATTCCTGGTCACAAAGAGTCTTAATCTGCTGTAGTGATTTTTCATCAACTACATCTGTGTAGACTTTTGCCGTATTGTACTTTCCTTTTACTTCTTGCATAAGATACCTCCATAAACAAGGTTCACCGTGTCCTAGCTTTTGACACATTTTTTCCTAGTAGCTTTTTTCTCGCTGTATGAGCGTTTGCTGTCTGAACCTTTATGGCTTTACTATAACAGAGGCAAATTCAATTATCACGGAAAATTTAGTGCGAAAAAGATGTACAACAAAATAGTTAAAAGGATTTTTCAAGTTGATTTCTTGGGGCCCGGCGATGCCGGGCTCCGGTTTACTATCGTTTAGCAATTCGCTCTTTAAGGCTATTTTCCCAATATGTGATAGCCCCCATAATGTTTCCTTCACTGTCGCTCAAAAGCTCTGTCTTTACTTCTTTTAGGTATTCACTGATATTTTCACGAAGTATTTCTTTTCCTTTTGTGGCATTAACCTGATAATCAAGTACATCCCAGATAACAATTCCTGCGGTAATTCCCCATCCGATGATTGGTATTGCTTTTACAGCTAGTTTTCCGCTAGTATTTGCTACCGTTTTCGAGGCGACTTTCACGCTTGCTTTCTCAGCGACTTTAGCACCAGCGCGCAACGCAATCTTTTCGCTCACTTTTTTTGCAAATTTTGCGACTGGAATCGAGCCAACAACTGTGATTGTATTCGCAGCCCAAATATCGTTCAGCTCTTTCCTTTATGATTTCGGCATCAATTTGTGGATATCGGAAAATGAAAACCTCTCGTTGTTCTTCCTTCAGATATTCATCCAGATTCTGTTTTGCCACACCAAGTTTTCTGGAAGCATGATAAATCATCCCGTCAAAGTAAATACCGACGTGACTTAATTTATCTGTTGTTTCGATAATTGTTTTTGCGAACTCTGATTCATCACTCATAAAAAAAAGGTCGCCGTTTTGTAAAATGCTTTTATTCATCCTACTTCCCTACAACAAGTTGCCCTGCAAATGTCAGCCCTACTCCTACAACCACACTCAGTGCAACATAAAGAACTGCGTGCCCTGTATATCCGATTTTTATTAGAGTTTCCGGTACTGCAGATGAAAGTGCGAAATATTCTTTACCTCTTCGTTCCATACATATCATCAATTCCAATCAATTTACAGTTTTTTGCATTTTCTTTTACATAATCCGTAAAACCACTGAGAGAGAAAATACAAACAATCGGATTAGATACAGGCAGATATTTTATTTTATCCATCAGCTTTTCATACTCAGTTTTATCAAACTGGGATTTCTTGAATTTACACTCACCTACGAGCAGAATATTTTTTGCATTTTTACCGAGCAAATCTATTTCAATCTGTTTTTGTTTTTTATCTTCATCAATTACAGTTGTCTGATAATCTGTTATGTCTGTAAGCATAGGAAATCCGTCTGTTCCCACGTGGAGCATCAGATATTCTTTTGCCATTTTTTCAAAGATTTTGCCCATAAAGTCATGGATATGTTCCTTTACTTCTGACTGATAATACAGACTACCTTTTTCCGCATTAATAAGGCTTGTAGCTCTGTTTACATAACGGAAATAAAATTCAAGCATTGAATCATTTAAAATATAATATGGCTTTTTGGATATTCGCTTTTCAAGAATTTCAGCATTAGTCAGAACTTTTAATGGATAAGTAATATCATCAGAACCTACACAACTGGCAATCTCATTGTTTTTTGTGTGTCCTGTTGCAACTGCGGAAATTATCGAATTATACAATGCCGGACTCTGTCTTTCATTTGTGATTACGGTTTTTATCTGTTCATCAGAAAAATATCCGCCTATAGAATAAAACTGATTGATGATATTTTCTTCAAATGAAAGATTTGTATCAAACTGTTCTATATATTTGGCAACTCCATTGGTTAGTCCGTAACAGATGGCTTTTTCTTCATTTGAATATGGAGCAAGAAAATCAGCTGTTTCAAGATAATTAAACGGCCGGAGCTTCAGTTCAAGATCACTTCGTCCATGTAATGGAGCAGATTCAGCAAGAACTTCGTCTTTCATAAAGCTGACAAGCGAACCGCATATTATGAAAAACATATTTCCATTTTTCCAGTTTGTATCTATCTGCTTCTGGAGCAGTGACTGAATATACGGACACTGTTTTGCAAGGTACGGGTACTCGTCTATAAAAAATATTATTCTTTCTTTTTCTGCCTGTTTCCCGATAAAATCAAAGAGCTTGTCAAAAGAATTGAAAGTAACCGTTCCGAGTAAATCTGGGGCTAAAGCTGTGAGTACGGATTCTGTAAGCATTGAAAGTAATTCAGCTTCGCCCCGTTCAACGGCAGTAAACGAAATACACTTGCAGTCATGGCCGCTTATAAATTTGTTTATCAGCCTTGTTTTTCCAATTCTACGTCTTCCGTAGAGAATAGTCATACCAAAGCCGTTTTTATTAAATTTATTTTCCAGTATTTTAAGCTCTGTTGTTCTTCCTCTAAAAGTTTCCTGCATGCCCCCCCCCAATTTATCAAAATAGATTTAACCGAAATATATTTAGGCGAAATCAATTTCGGTTAATCATATTATAATTATGTTTCATGAAAAATCAAGATTTACAAAGATTTTTTCCTCAACTCCATCTGTCTCGCAATCCGTTCCCGAATAAGCTCTCTGAAGCTTTCCGGTTCAAGAACTTTCACCATTGGTCCAAAGCTTAATACGCGTATTACAAGTTCAGTTTCATCAAAGCTGTCATAGTTTAGAGTAAGCTGATAAACATCATCACTAATCTGAACGGCAGTTTTTTCAAAGTGAGCAAAAGCCAGCATTACTCGTTCCATTGCCTTTCGTTCATCATAGATTTCCAAAATGACACTTACCCTCTTACTATAAGGTAAATCTTCTTCAGAAAGCTCAGACAAAATATTGTTGTCAGTTAGTTCACAGTGATTGATTCTTGCAATATTTAAAATCGAATATCTGTTACGGATTTTAGACAACACCCTGAATTTATCATCTTTTTCAGAATATTCAATTTTATGCGGTTCGCAAATAAATCTTTTGTGTTGGCCAAATCGGCCTGTATATTCCAGACTGATTTTCTTTTTCTGATGAATAGCCTCAATAACAGTTCTGAACTTTTTAATATATTCAGGATCATCATATGGATCACCATCAGAATATGTATCATAGAAATAAAAGTCATTTTCTGTAAAAAGGGGTTCGACATCTTCCAATTGCTGCTCAAGCCGAACAAGTACATCTTCATCAACTAATAAACGAATTCTTTTATCGCTACAAATTGCTTTGAGCCATCTCTTCTGCAAGATTGAAAGTGGCATTGTCGGAATGTTTTTTATATTTGTACTGTAATCTTTTTTTATAAGAGGCCATTTTCCACTTTCCAAGCTGGCACCAATTGTCATAACGCTTTCAGGAAATGCAGAGTCTTTTACAATTTGGTAAAGAGAATCTGAATCAAGGCTTCCTTTTTGCGCACTTGCAATTATTGAGGCGACAGTATTGTAATAAGCACTATAAATTTCATTGAATAGCATCTGTTTCGTCCTCAATTTCCCCATCTTCACCTGTATACAGGCGATTCATTTTTCGTATATCTGCAAAAAAACGTTGAACAATGTATTTTTCAGAACAGTCAAAGAAGGTAATGCGACAAATAAAGGTTCTTACCCAAGGAATTATTTCCTGAGGATCAAACACATCTGCATCGAACTGAGCATTATTATCATCAAGCAAAGTCACTGTTCCACAGCGTTTTTCCCTCAAAAGTCGCTGATAAATAAACTTTTCATCCTCTTCGAAATGAACACGGAAAGAAACATGAATTGTTGTGGTGTCACGGCATTTTTCAATATCTGCATGTTTTTTATTCTGTTTTAGAGCCACACCCCAGATATGCTTTCTAAGTTCTTCGAACTCGGCACGTTGCTCTTCAAATCCAGCATACACTTCGCCAGTTGCCATACCTATAATATAATCAAAACGGAGAGCTAGAAAATTTTTGCCATGTGGACGATAGGCCATCATATACATACGCCCGCCCTGCGTACTTTGATAAATCATCAGAGGAACAACTTCGTTTGGAAAAATTCTACCATTTTCCGTGCGCTTCTGTTCAATTGTTAGATAGCGATGTTCACGGATAGCTTCAAAAACCTGTTCCACAAAATCGGATTCAATCGATGGCGTTATGTAATGATGCTTAAACTGAAAAACCTCACTATCCTTTTGGACTTCTAAAGGAATCTTGTCATATAAAAAACTGCCTACAACACCACAAGGTGCAACTTCAGAAAAGAAATAAAGTGAATCTTCTAGACCACTCAAATTAGACATTGAATTTCGATAATAGAGCATCGTTTTTCCGTCTTTTTCGAATAGTACTAAGCCCAGCTCTTCATATTCCTTCAATTTTTTTTCTAAGAGTGGATTCTTCGGATAACATTTCAGAAGAAAAGTCTTTGAGATATATGTCATTTATTTCATCGAGAAGTTGATTCAGAGTCTTTTTTGAACCATCTGCAAGGATATCCATCACCATAAAGTGAAGCGAAATATCCATTGCCGTAAAGGATTTTGCCTTGAAGATTTTATACAAAGGATTGTGAGTTGTATGCCGGCTATCGATTGAAAGAAAAGTTACCTTACCATTTTCATCTGGGCGAAAAGTCATATAGCCGTCCAGATAGTTTTCCAGACGACGTTTTTCATCATCATAAGTACGCGTACTCTTTCCAAAGAACTGTTCCCGCGTTGTAAATCCATAGATATAAAAACTGCGGATATAAGTTCTAAGAGTATCTAGATTTTTAATCAGCTCGGAATACGCCATAATCATAGTATAACATTTTTTAGCGTATTATCCTCGGAAAATTTAGTGCGAAAGAAAAGGTTACTTTGCAAGAGTATAATCATCTGTAAGAACTGTATTTTCCTGTATTATTCCAGTTGTTGCAAACATTTTGACTACCTCCATTTTTGAGTATAGCATATCTTTTGTTTGTATCAGTACTATTTCCGACGTTGAAGTAATATATACACAACGAAGCATCCCCGCTTTTATATTCTGTGACTATCTCACTTTTAATTCATGTTTTAGTGCTGTATCTTAAGCGGACAACATTTTATATATGGATACAGTACGCAAAAATGGATAATCAAAACTCAGATTTAGATACAGCACTTTATTCCTATTACGATAACAGCTCATACATGACTACAGATCGGCTTAGACGCTCTGTCTGTCACATGGGCTATGTAAATAGCGTAAACAGCATGCACAAAAGTGATTTTATCAAGGTATTAACACACACTGCATGTAATGATAAAGCTTTTATCAACTGGTATAACACGCTACAACCACAAGAACAAAACCTCCTGAATCTCGTACTCAAAAAGCGAGTCTGGCCAAGTACACAGCTATTACAATATGCCAGAGCTAATCCTCGACAAAACTGGAATAAAAAGGAACTTGTCTACCCGCTTGATAGTTTTATTACTTATGCAGAACCATTCGCATTTATTGCACCACTACTGCGCACATATCTCATCAAGCGAATGTGTACAACAGTTCCTCAAGCAATATCGCTAGGCAGTTTTCTTGATACCTGCCCACATATTACAGCGACTACAAAGGATTTAGATACAACCAATCCAGATATATCTCTGAGTATGATACAAAACAAAATGTGTGATACTGCTCAACGTATTGCGCAGTTTGACACACTTGATAGTACAGCTTTACACAAATTTTTATGTACACAAAACTTACAATTTGATCTTGATTATCTTGTTCCCCACCTACACCTCAATGCAAACTGGTGGCAAGGCGAAAACGTTTTAAATTATAAATGCAGCCATTACAAACACCTCATACAGTTTTTTAATTCATCATTATTTGAAAATCCTGTTTCAGTTCCGCATATACTAGACAGTGCAGTCATTACCATTCCACGCTATTTTGGTCCTGGCAATTACAGCATACCAGTGTATCATAGACATCTATCCACAGATGTACCAAACGAGAGACTATCACTTAACAAGTTTTCTCATATATATGATCTATTGCATACTGCATATATTGATGCACCTGTAATCAATAACATGCTTATTTTTCTGTCTGCGTACGATTTGTTCAACATTACCGTAGAAAAATATGCTGTACATGATGGTGACATAGATTTATACCCATTCGGACAAGTCACCTGTGCAGTAAGAACACAAACAGGCACACAAGTATTCGCACAAATTGCAGAACAAATAAAGTAAAACTCATTATGACGAGGGGTAGCAGGTAGTTCTTTGTATTTAGATATACGACTACTCTCTAACTACAAATGCACACTATCTCTAGGTAGAAAACAGAGTACTCTCTAGCTAGAGAGTACTCTAGCGACCGGGTGCATCACAGCTTATGAAACAGATACATCTTATATAAACCACCGGAAACATCAGGAGGACCGATCTTGGAAGCGTTAACAGACAAGTCTAGCTATTTAAGCAACACTATTACAGTAGAACTCTATGAGAGTCATCTAAAAGAAAAGACACAACAACAGCGATTATTTGGCAGAATAAAACAACATACCGTTTCTATCGCACATATAATACAAGGCATTCATAAAAAAACAAATACAGTACTATCCAGAGAGTTGTTACAATACTCCGCAATGTCCATTGCTCAAGAGATGCAGGAACAGCTTGCCTTAGGGCGAGCAATTGAAATTCCCGGCATTGGTAAAGTGTATGTAGCCATAGAGGGAGAACTCAAACCCGACATGACCCCTTCAGAGATTCGCAATCATCTTACATTGCGATTTACTCCATCTGCAGAAGCATTGGCAATAGTCAAACATTTAGATGTAACATGTAAGCACCCAGCCGATACAGGCATTACCATACTGGGTATCAAAAATCATCTGATTCATGCTGAACCAGGGGTATTATATATGGGCAATACTTTTAGTATAACAGGCAGACACTTAAAACTTGGCGGTAGCGTTAACGGTATATATCTTGCACCAGTAGATAAAAATGGAGTTGCATTACATCATGATTCATGGATACCACTTCCCTATCCGTATATTAACACGCCTAAAATGCTATCGCTGTATCTTCCTAAAGATTTTGCAGAAGGTACACGTTTTCGTATTGCAATCGTAACCAGCCTTGCAAACAATGGAACAGAACGCAAAGAACCTGTCAAAGCATTTAGCGACCTTGTAACCATATGCAACAATAGATAAGAAGTAAAAAAAATGTTAGTATGAGCATTATGAAAAATAAGTTACCAATTCTATTTATTTTGTTTATTTTTACCTCAGTTTTTTCCTTTGCAGGAGATAATTCATTTATCCGCATTGTATATCCAGACGACGAAGATAATCAGTATGTTTACAACACTGATAATCTTTACAGCACACGATATACCTTTAATGGATCAGTTTCTTCAGACTGTATGCAAATCAGGTGTCTGTGGGTTAAAGGAGACAAGAGTAAACTTATTGAATATATAGTTAACGGTTACAGACCGTTAAGCGATACTGTTATTGATGATTTTACCCTAAAGCAGTATCAGCCTGGAAATGTATCTTTTGAATACAATGTATCCGAATCTCTTGATAATCTCGCATTCGGTTCCAATCATTATATGTTTATCGCAAAATTCAGGGATGGAACCTATAAGGTTGCAACTTTAACGTTCTATGTTCATTCCGGCGGTTATGCAGAAAGAGCTAAGCCAGTAATTTATCTCTATCCTAAGAAAAAGCAGAACATTAAGGTTTCTGTAAATCCTGCAGGTGGTCTTTTGGAATCTATTCCGGAAATGGGCAAAAAATGGAATGTTACCGCATATCCAGACGGAAAGATTTATGACAAAAAAACAAAAAAAGATTACCCATATCTGTATTGGGAAAGTGTTGATTCAAATATCCAAATTGATACCTCTAAAGGCTTTGTCGTAGAATCTTCTACACTTGAAGTATTCTTTGTAGAAAAACTTACGATTTTAGGACTTAACGAAAAGGAAATTGCAGACTTTAACGAGTATTGGGTTCCTGAATTAACCAAATACGGCAAGCCATATATATTTATTACATTCTATTTGCAAGAACGCATTGATGCAGAAGCTCCTCTAAAGATTTCTCCAAAGCCGGAATCAGTAATACGAGTGTATTTTGATCATAAGCCATTGGATACGCCTATTGACTGCGAAGAGCAAGTTCTTAAACCTGCTGAACGATCGGGCTTTGCAGTTGTTGAATGGGGTGGAAGACGCTACAGATGAGAAAAATCTTATCTGTATTAGTTACTCTGATACTGGCTGCTTTTTTTATAACATCCTGCGTGTCCGTAAAGCAGTCAGATGGCGTTACTGTCGCATATCAATATAAAGATGATACTTCTATGTGGAATCACCTATTTTCGCTATCTTCGGCATATCTGGTTCCACAGGAAAAACCTGTTTCTGTTATTGTTCCTCATCATGATATTACCGTAAAGCAGCAGAATTCGATTTATAAAGCCGTTTCAAAGCTTATGCAGCCTGAGGTAATAGTAGTGATTGGTCCTGATCATTACGAAAAAGGCCTTTCTTCGATTGCTGTTCCTGCCAGTGATGTTTTATTTACTGCGCCAAACGGAACTTTTGAAACAGATTTGGCCCTTATCGAAAAGTTAAAAAATGATTCTCGATTGTCGTCTGCCGTAAGCATCCAGAGTGAAATGTGGGAGTTTGACCACGCAATCTACAGTCATACGCCTTTTCTTAAAAAATATTTTCCCCATTCAAAAATACTTCCTGTATTGCTTAAGCCGCTTGCTTCGGACGATGAATTTGAAGATTTTAAGAACTTGGCGGATTTTCTTTACGAAAACCTACCAGAATCTTCTCTTGTAATTGCTTCCGTTGATTTTTCGCATTATCAGATACCGCGAATGACGGCTTTGCATGATTATGTAACAAAAAATACCATTCAGAACAGAGAATCTGTCCGTCATGTAGAAATTGACAGCCCTGAAACGATTTCATGCATTATGCGCTATAACGCATTAAAAGGCGCAGACCGTCCTGTTCTTATCGATATGACTTCAACGTATGATTTTATTCCTGATGAAAAAGTTGAATGTACGTCGCACCAGTACTGGGCATTTTACAAGCCAAATGCAGATGAAAAAATCCAAGATTTTATGCACGATGTCGGCAATACAAAACAAAAAGTACATGTTGCTCGCTATGACTCTACACGAAATCAGACGATTTTAATCGGTGGTTCCGGTCCTTTGGAGGCAGGAATTCAAACTTACTGGGTTTGGGACAGGTATAAAACTTCCGAAGAGCCCTCTCAGATTGCTCTTTATGATCTTGCCGGCAAAGAAGCGAGGTTTCTTTCTGGTTTTGATGCTATAGTATTTGATCCAAAACCAGGCACGACGTTCAAAAGAAATCTTCATGGTACAACGCTAGAGGTTGATTCTATAAATGCAAGTGAAGCAGAAGCTTTTATTCCGCCTAAAAAGACGGAGCCAGAAGTTTCTGTTCTTGTAATTACTGCTGATGGCAGTCAAAAATATGAGATAGCAGACTTCGCCCGTTTTTATGCTGAATATAATGTCGTAGTCCTTCGCTCAGATGATCCTTTGGTAAAAGCGTATGCGCATGTTGCCGCGCAAGATAATTTTGCCGCATGTGATTTTCAACTGGGAACTGCTTTTGCTCCGGATAATTCTCATATAGAAGGAATGGTGCTTGCCTTAAACTGGTATGACGGCACCCTTTATGCAGAAACATTTCCTTATGAAGGAAAAGGGACAATTCCGCCTATAGAACAGTTTTTAGAAGAATAATAGACTCCTTTGCTCACTTTGAGCAGCACTCTATTCAAAGTGAGCAATGTATTGTTTTTTGTATTGTTGCCAGCAAGCTAGGACAGAGCAACGTCTAAAATCATCATCAAAATAAAGCCGACACCAAAACCAATAGTACCATTATTTGAGTGAGTACCTGACGATGCTTCTGGTATCAGTTCCTCAACAACTACATAGAGCATTGCTCCAGCAGCAAACGAAAGAAGATACGGCATAAATGGCACGATAAATGATATCAACAAAATAGAAAGTAAACCTGCAATAGGCTCAACAATACCAGAAAGCATTCCATAAAAAAATGCTTTTAATTTACCATTGCCATCTCCTGCTAGTGGCAACGAAATAATAGCCCCTTCAGGAAAATTTTGGATTGCAATTCCAATTGCCAATGCAAAAGCATCGATTAAACTGATAGTTTTTGCTCCCGACAAAAAACTCGCAAAGACAACACCGACAGCCATTCCCTCAGGGATATTATGCAAGGTAACAGCCAAACAAAGCATTGTTGTTTTTTTGAGCTGCGAGTGGGGGCCTTCAGGAGACGAAGCATCGATATGCATATGGGGAATAATGACATCAAGTAAAAAAAGGAATGCCATACCAAGAACAATGCCTACTGCAGCCGGAACAAAAGCAAAACGTCCGAGATATTGACTTTCGTCAAGGGCAGGAATTATCAGTGACCACACTGAAGCTGCTATCATGACACCAGAAGCAAAACCAAGCAGCAGTTTTTGTACGGAGTCTTCCAACTTGTCTTTGAGGACAAATACACAGGCAGCACCTAAAGTGGTACCTAAAAATGGTATAAGCAAACCGATACTTACTGACATAAATATAGTATACCCCTAAATCAAAAAAAAACCCAGAACGACATGGCTGAGAACTCATAGAAAGAGTGTCGTTCTGGGCTAAAAAGCGGGACTTTTTACATGTATACATTTGTAAAACAGTTCTGCCAACGGCAGCATCTATTTTACGGAGAACGGTACCTAAAGGACTTTACTGAGCTGTTTTACCTAATTCTTTGCAAGCTTCCAAATCAGCAGCTTCTGGAGTAAGATGTGCAGACAATCCTTCACCATTGAGCATTGTTGCGCCAGCAGATTTTACACGTTCTGCCCAATCACGGAGAAACTGACAATCACCCCAGTCATAAGAACCAAACAACGCTATCTTTTTACCTGAAATTTGTCCTTCGATTCCACTAAAGAATGATTCCATAGAATCTTCAAGAACCTCAGCACCCATAGCTGGACTTCCCAGTAAGATAACATCGGCTGCAAGAACATCCGCTGCATTTGCTGCATCTGCGGTAGTCAAAAGAACCTCTGCGCCAGATGCCTTAACACCTTCAGCAACCGCATTTGCCATTTGTTCGGTGTTTCCTGTTGTACTTGCATAAACTACAGCTTTTTTCATTTCATTACCTCCACATTATTAACAACTGATTTTATATGTATGAACAACTGCCGGTATCGACAATCCTTCATCAAGTAATTTACTACATGTAAACCTACAAGCGTTATATTTAGAAATCTTATGGCGTGCAGCTTCTACATCACCATACACTTTCCATAATCCGCTATATCTAAAACCTTTTCCCTGTGTCTTTTCAAATGCTATTACATCCTCTAACGGATACCCCAAAAAGAAACCTACCTCATGAGGAAAAGCATCATTATGAGCAAGTCGACGAAACAATTCTGCTAAAAGCAACTGTACGTCATCGGTCAATATATATCCTTTTGAAGTCAAATAACGCTTTGCTTCTTTTGAGCTACAAAGACGTGTCAATAAGTCGCGGTTATATACAAAAAGCAAAACTAAAACGTTACTTCTAAAAAGAGGTACAATAATTGAACCTTCTTTAGTAAGCTCTTTATTCCATTCACGGATTTTATCAACCCCTACGTCAAATAACTTACGATCCATAGAAAAAAGACACGATGGTTTGATGCCGCATAAAGCTGGTGCACTACAATGAACAATTGTTTGATCAAAACTCATCTAACTATTTTAACAACCTCTTAACTTATGTTACCTTATGCTAACATATATACAAAAAAATATCAACTGGTTTTATTTTATTTATTGCTTACTCCTTTTTGTGAATCACAACTACAAGTGTGTCCATGACAACAACCAGAGCAACCTAAACAATTTGGGTTACCTGTCTCTACAGCCTTTTTATAAGTCTTATAGAGAGTATTGACAGCGAGACCTATACCTAATATAAGAGCGATAAGAATCACTATATTAATCACTGTATACTCCTTTGTAACAGTAGTAAGGCTATGTGTTTAACCTTACTACTGTCATTCATTATATAGTTCTAATTTAGTTATGCAAGCTTATCAGTTTTTGCATAAGGATTTTTTCTAAATATTCCGTATAAGAATGCAAGTGCAAATATAATTGCAAATACTGTTCCTACTCCAAATTGTCCATGTGCAATTAACATACCAAACTGATATACCATAAGAGTAACAATGTATGCAAATACATTCTGGAACAGAATAGCAAACCAGAACCATTTACGGCTACGTAATTCATTTGCCATTGTTGCAATAGCAGCAAGACAAGGGGAATCCAACAGATTGAACAAAAGGAATGAAAAACTTGCGATTCCTGTTGGGAACCATGTAGATATAGCTTGTACTACAGCATTGACAGCTTCTTCATCTTCCAACGCCGCTTCAGCTAATTCTGGATCAACATTAGCAAGAACGCCCATTGTTGAAACAATAGCCTCTTTTGCAGAAAAACCAGAAATTGATGATGCTGCAGCTTGCCATCCACCAGTTGCTCCACCAAAACCAAGAGGAATAAAAATCCAACGAATTGCATTACCAATAACCGCAAGAATGGATTCATTTGGATCAACAAGACCAAATCCATCTTCTCCAAATCCATAACTTGACAAGAACCACATGATGATACAAGCAAGGAACAAGATAGTACCAGCTTTTATTGCAAAGCTCTTTACACGCTCCCATGTATGAATCAAAACAGTCTTTGCACTTGGAATATGATACTGTGGAAGTTCCATAACAAATGGTGCAGCAGGTCCATGGAATGGCTTTGTCTTTTTCAGGATAATTGCAGCCAAAAGAACTGAGATTATACCTATTGCATACATAAGAGATCCGAGCCAACCAACAGCTACAGAGTCACCATATAAATGAGTTCCAAGAACAGTAGCAAACAAGGCAATAACCGGCAATTTTGCACCACAAGGTATCCATGTTGTCGTCATAATTGTCATACGACGGTCATTTTCATTTTCAATGGTACGAGATGCCATAATACCAGGAATACCACAACCAGAAGAAATCAACAACGGTATAAAGGATTTACCTGACAGGCCAAAATGACGGAATAGACGATCCATAACAAATGCAATACGTACCATGTAGCCGACATCTTCCAACACTGAGAGCATCAAGAACAAGATTGCCATCTGTGGCAAAAATCCAAAGACTGCTCCAAGACCGCCAATAACACCGTTGACGATACAGTCTATCAATATTTCATTGGCTCCAGCTGCTCCTAAAGCTTCTTCTACCCAACCTTGAATACCACCAACAAAACTATCATTTGCCCAGTCAGTAGCCATTGTACCAACTGTTGATACTGCAATATAGTATACAAGCCACATGACAGCAAGGAATATTGGGATACCGAGGATACGGTTTGTAACAATGCGGTCAATTTTATCAGATAAGGTCATCTGTTTACCAGACTTTTTAACACAGTCTGCGACAATAGCAGTGATATAATTATAACGCTCGTTTGTTATAATTGATTCCGTATCATCATCTTTTAAGGTTTCAAGTTCTTTAGCAATAGATTCAGCCTTTGCAGCTGTTGCTGCATCAAGTTGCAATTGTTTCAGTACTACAGAATCACGTTCCAATAATTTGATTGCATACCAGCGAACCAATTCTTTTGCAACGGTAGATGGTACCAAAGCAGACATTTTGGTAATTGCATTTTCTACATCGTTTGAAAAACATGGCTTAGGTTCGAAAGATTTACCTTCCTGAGCAGTTTTTACCGCTTCCGCAACAGCTTCTTTTACACCTGTATTTTTTAATGCAGAAGTTGGCATAACCTTACAACCAAGTTTTTGAGAAAGCTTTTCAATATCTATTTTATCACCTGTTCTTTTAAGAACATCGATCATGTTGAGAGCAACAACCATTGGCTTTCCCAATTCAAGAAGTTGGGTTGTCAAATATAAGTTACGTTCGATATTTGTTGCATCAACCAAATCCAAAATTCCATCAGGATTATCTTTTATCAAATAATCACGGCTGACCACTTCTTCACTTGTATACGGTGATAAAGAATAAATACCTGGAAGATCAGTGACAATAACATTTTTATAATCTTTTAATTTACCTTCTTTTTTTTCTACAGTAACTCCAGGCCAGTTACCAACATATTGGTTAGCTCCAGTAAGAAGGTTAAACATTGAAGTTTTACCACAGTTAGGATTACCTGCAAGTGCAATTCTTGTTTCGCTCATTATTATTTACTCCAGTTTTCTTATGCCATTTCAATGCAATCTGCATCTACTTTGCGAACAGACAGCTCGTATCCACGAACAGTAATTTCAACAGGATCACCTAATGGTGCCACCTTTCTTACAAAGACATCACAACCATTCGTAAATCCCATATCCATGAGACGACGCTTAAGAGCGCCTTCACCATGGAGTTTTTTTACTTTTGCATACGTTCCTACAGGGACATCCCGCAATGTTTTCATTTTACCAATACTCCTAAATATTAAATCACTAATTATTTACACTGATTTTGAGTGCCATTGCTTTATCCAAGGCAATACGAGAATCTTTAATTTTTACAATAAGGTTTCCTTGTAACTCAGAAACAATCATTACTTCAGAATTCTCAACAAAGCCCAACTCGTTTAAATGCTGTTTCACCTGAGGAGAACCTCCCACAGATCTAATAATCAAAGGTTTACCTACAGTAGCTATTGATAATGGCAAAATATAACTCCTAATTTATATAAGCTATATAAATTTATTGTTAGTTATTACTAACGGTTGATACTATGTAGTTATACTATAAGTTTCTTGATATGTCAATAATTATTTTAAGATTTATGTTGGTATATATAGGAGATTATTATCATGTTCATAGGAACTGAACACACAAATGTATGAAGATAGTATAATTTTTAGGAAAAAAAATCAGCACATGATGCGCGATACTGGAATCGAACCAGTGACCCCAAGCGTGTCATG
>JAILIC010000127.1 GCA_024695475.1 Treponema sp. | reverse complement strand
TCAAAAAACATATCTTTGTTTAGAACTACAATTACTACAGCAACAATGAGAACTACTGCTGTCTCTACACACTTTGTTATTGGAGTAAGAGCGATTCTTTCTTGCATAAAGTTAACAAATAAATGGAAAATAATACTTGCTAGCATGCTTCGTCCATTTTTTACATAAACCCATGTAGTGATAAATCCAAGTGGTATAACTGAAATAAAGAAATTTAGCATGAATACTAAGCCTATATTTCTCAATTCAAAGTGGTATGTGCCTGGAATCCAAAACAAAGGAAAGTGCCAAAATGACCATACAAATCCGAATATAATGGATTCTTTAAACCAACTACAATATTGAGCTATTGAATCCTCGCCGTAGCCTCTCCACCCAACTTCTTCGATTACAGATGCAAGTAAAATGGTCAAAAATGCAGAACCTATTCCTGCACCTGTGAAAGAAAAATCTTCTGTAAAAGCAAGTTGATTAAGCGACTGCCCCCAAAAAGTAGATAGTAGAATAGATGCAATAATTATCCCGATAAAAACCACCACAGCTAAAATAATGTTTGCTGGCTTTAATATATAAAAGCCAAGTATTTTTCTTTTAAAATCATTGATTAAATTACTATTATTTGATCTAAACACCATAAATATCGCTATTGTTGCTGGTGACAATAATCCTAATAGCATGCCGAATGTGCAAGATAATCCTTCGTTAAATAGAATTGCTTCAAACCAAAAGAACCATGTAACTGCAAAAGCTGTAAGGTAAAACTTAACTGGTCGATACTTATAGTTTTCCATAATTTAATCCTCCGTAGCTATAACAAGCTCACTTTTAATTCCATTGAATTCTATTACATTTTCACTATTGATATTAGAAAAGTCTTTAGTCAAAGCACCTGCTTTTTCATATTTAACAGACGTTTTTACTCCCTTTAGTCTTGTTTTAAATGAAAGCTCAGAAGGTAGTGTTATTTTAGATGAAGCTTTTACTTGATTTAGTTCAAATGAGCCTTTTATTTCCTCTATGCCAATATCCATATTTTCATTAGAATCTAATTCAAAAGTGCCGCAAAATGATTTGACAAGGCAGTTATTAACTGCTCCCTCGTATTCCACATCATTGCAAGAAAGATTATTAACAACAAGATTATTGCAATCACATTCAATTTCAATATGTTCAAGATAACGATTTGGGAAGAATACTTCGACAGTTAAACTCTCACTTGAATCAATTTCTTGTAGATTATTTGTGTGATTGATAGATATATCAATGCGTCTTTTTATATCATCAAGCTTTACCTTATATTTTTCTTTTATTGTAGAAATATCATTTGAGCCAAGTAGTACTACAATCTTCTCATCATCAGTGCCAGTGAGTACAAGTGATGCGGCACTTCCAAGTTTTAAATCAAATGTTTTATTGCCATCAATGTCATATTCTGTTTTTGATTCATATAGAAAGCGTGTACGTATATGCGATTCTTTTTCATCATTAAGTAGTTCATCTAAAGATATGCCAAATAGATTTGAAATGATTAGCATGTTTTCTATGTCTGGAAGGCCTTTATCGGTCTCCCACTTTGTAACTGCTTGTCTTGATACGCCAAGTCTATCAGCCAATGTTTCTTGTGATACACCATAGTCTTTTCTAGCTTTTTTTAATTTTTCTGCAAATCTCATAAACATACCCTCCTGAACAATTTCATTCTATCTAAAAGATGGTTTATTTACTAGAAAATACAGGCAACATAACATAAAAAAATGCTACTTATCGTAGCATCTTGGTCTTTATCGTCTAAATCTTGATATGGACAGTTCTGTTCGACTACAAAAATCTCTGCTCTTGTCTTTAATATTTCATATAATTCTGTGGTTGTGAGTTCATTGAAGTGTTTAACTAGTAAATCCATTAGTCTGCTCCTAATTTAATCTCCTGATATTTTTATTGAACTTATCTTCTGGTAGGAAGCTCTTATAGAATCTTTCATATAGATTCCATACCTCATCCTTA
>JAILIC010000126.1 GCA_024695475.1 Treponema sp. | reverse complement strand
GTGTCTTTTTTATAAATGCATGAAGCAGTATCATTCTTTTTCCACTGACCGTGAATAACACACGACAAATTCTTTTGTCAGAAATGCTAGACCTGACTTCCCATAAATCAGTATCAAGTTTTCTGACTGTCGGGTAACCTATCGGCCACAACATCTCAACCGCCATAATATCAGCACCAACAGATTTTTTATCTTCTGGTGACAATGCCTTTAGGAAATCTCTTACAGGTTCATTATTTTGTTCTGTCTTGAAAAATTCTACTTGCAGTTTCTTTTCGATTTCCATATTAAAAATGTATCATAATTGGTACATATTGTCAAATAAAAAGGCGGGCTCCTATGATATTTGTCAATAGCATGGAGCTCCTGATTCCATATTTTTCATGAAGCAACAGCCAGAGCGTCATCTACAAGTTGAGAAATTGTAGGTGACGTTCTTTTTTCATATGATGTTCCATTTTTCAATAATGTATACATCAATTCCGCCAATTTCCTTGCAACTGCAACAATTGCAATCTTTTTCCCTTTACTTTGAACTTGTGTCATATAAAGGTATCTATCTTTCAAAGCTCCGCTTCCTTTTGCTTTTACATGCGACCATGCAGCAAGTATCAGCAAAGAACGAAGATTTGTATTTCCACATTTAGTTATATGGCCTAAACGTAAACTCGTACTCGACATATCAAGTCTGGGAACAAGTCCCGTAGCAGCTCCAATTGTTGAGACATTCGGGTATCGTGAACCATCCCCTATAAAAGCTACAAAAGCTGAGGCAAGCTGTTTGCCTACACCTGGTATTTCTTCAAGTTTTTCGATGTTTTTGTCACCATCTATTTCTTCATCAAGAAGATTCTCAACTTCCTGAATTTGTTTTTCTATCAGTTTCAGTTTCTCAAGATTTCTTTCTGCCTGCATCAGAGCCAGCCCTTTAAGTATTTTTATACTTTCCGTTCTTTTCTCGGCCGTTGCGAGATCTTTTCTTTTTATTTCCGTGATTCCGCATTCAAGAAATACTGCATGAATCCTGTTTATTTCTTTTGTTCTGTCATGCTTTAACTGTCTAAGTTCTGTCAGTATCTGTCTTAGATTCTCCTCGTGCTCAGTCGGTAATTCAATTTTTGGCAACTCTTCATTTGTGAACTTCTGAACAAGCCTTGCAAGCTTCAGGGCATCTTCCTTATCATTTTTCTTAACGGAACGATAGATAAGCGCTATCTGGCTTGGATTCAGTAGAACTACTTCACAGCCAACTTCGTTCTGTATTTCTTTTGCTATTACCATGGCAAGAGAACAAACTTCGATAGCAACTCTGTCAGTACAGCGCAGTTTCTTATACAAAGTTTTTCTCCCCGCTGGATTTGTCAATCCGTTCGTTCCGCTAACTTTTCCATCTGATTCAATAATCTTGATTTCATAAGTCCTTTTTCCAAGATCGATTCCTATAAATCTTTTTCGTTCCATTTTTCACCCCTTTTATGATAAAATGGAATCAGGAGTTAACGCTGGTAGTGGTGTACCGTGCTCCTATCCGTGGTCATGGGGAATGTCCCCATGACACATTATAGCGTACGGCGGTCGGTTTTGGTTAATCTTGACCTCGAAGTAAGAGTCTGTTTTCAGCAGAGCCTTCTTCACTGCCCGCTAGAACCTTCCGCCGACTCTCTGATTCCGTCGAATCAGAGTACCACATTTATCCAGACATCTATATCATGCCATCTTGCCCCGATAATCCCCCTGTATGAGATTGCCGCATCAAGTGCGGCAATGACAGGGTGGCGAGCCGGGCAGCATGGTGTCATTCCCGCGCTCGACGCGGGAATCCCCTGCATGAGGTTGACCCGATAATCTTTTTTCCTTGCCCCTACAGTTTATCTTTAGTAATTTTTATGAGAATGGAAAAGTATTATGTGTACATTCTCGCGAACAAAACAAACTCCACTCTGTATATTGGTGTGACGAACGATTTGAAATGCCGTATTTATGAACATAAAAACAAATTGTATGAAGGCTTTTCTGCCAAGTACAATGTGAATAAACTGGTGTATTTTGAAGAATGTTCGGATATAAAAAGTGCCATTCAAAGAGAAAAGAACTTAAAGAAGTGGAAGCGAGCATGGAAAAACGAACTCATAGAAAAGACAAATCCCGAATACAAAGACCTGAGTGCCGACTGGGAATAACAAGATGTATGAGATTGCCGTGTCAAGCACGGCAATGACAGGGATAAGAAAAATGTCATTATCGCATAATCATGTCATTACTGAAATCATGCTTTATCAGAAAAATGGATTTTGTGCTAGTAGGGTTGGGTGTTAAAACAGAGGTTCTTCGTATTTATATGTGTATAAATATGGTTCTCCCTCAAATTCATAATCAGATTCAATAAAATCAAATATAACTAGATTTGTTCCAAAACTTATTGCACTTGGATATAAAATACCCTTAATTCCTTTTTCTTTACATACATCAGCTATAAATCTTGGAACAAAATATTCTGGTTTCCAACAATTATTGTTTTTTTGACATTCCGTTATCTTTCCCGATAAAAGGAGTCCCGCAATGGCTAAAGGTAAATCTGTTTTTTTTATTTTATTCGTATTGTTATAATATTCATAGTATTGCTTTGTCAAATCAAGAATATTATTAATTTCTTTAATTCGTATTCTTTGCATCCAACAGATACAAGATTCATTGTGGGAACATTCTGAAGCACATAAATTTTCTGATTCGCCTAAATAAAAATGAGACTGACCATAATGATTAAATCTGCCTTCTGTAATTGCAACATTTTGAGGAGGAGGGAACATATCTTTTTTATTGAAAATTTTTGAATCTGCCGATAATCTTGCCCTATACCACTCTTTATTTTTTATACTTACGGTATCAAGTGAATCTATATTATTTATTAATGCTTTTCCGGTTTTATGTGAAGCGCCTAAATATGGATATTTACATAGAAAACTATAAAATTCTTCAATTTTTGGCTTTGATTTTTCAGCAATTTGATTAAGAATTTTGTTATATTTTTCCTGTTCTCCTAATGTAAAGTCTACACATACATCGGTAAATGCATCTAAATCATTTCCACAAACAGGACATTTTACCGTTTCGTATATTTTATCATACCATTTTTCTGGTATGTTCAATTCATATAATAATTCATTGAATTCATATTGCTGACCATCAACAAAATAATATTCATCATCTTCTTTATCATAAGGTTGATCACAAAAACAGCTGACAAGGCATTTTCTTATTTTATTTAAATATTGTTTTGGAATATTAGAATACTCATATTCATTTAAATCTAGCATTTTCCTTACCTTACGATAGATTATAAACAATTAAGTCGATTTTATCTTAAACTTTTGTTTACCTCAACCGTTCGGCAATTACTCCAATTAATTTAAGATTTTCATTTGATAAATGATTTAATCTAGGAATAATATTCTGTAAATTTTGTTTTAAATCTTTTTGATTTTCGTTTTTACTAGTTATAAGATATTCATATAGAAGTGTTCAGTTCCTTTGCGATTTTCATAGTCTGTTTCGCATCGGGCAAGCGGTTTTTTGTAATCGACGATTGCAAGGTGTTGTAGCTGATTCCGATTTTTGCCGCCAATTCTTTTTGGGTTATAAGATTGTAGTCCAATTCCTCTTTTACATTCTATCAAAATTCTTTCAGAATAATACAACTGGACTGTTAAAACGAAATATTGATATTTATAGATTTTTAGAATAAAATATAAATTCAAATGGATTGTTAATTTACCAAAAGTTAACAGACGGATTTTCACTATTTGAAGATTTTTGCCCGATGTACGGCGGCAAAGGAGTGATTGCGTATGAAAAACTTGCTCAAATTGATTCCGTTCATTTTTGTCGTAATGCTCTTTTTCGTCTCTTGTGAAAACAACATAGCCCCATCCCCGACTTATTATACAGTGACTTTTGACAGCAACGGCGGAACAACCGTGGCATCTCAGACCGTAGAAAATGGAAAAACAGCGACAAAACCTCAAGCCCCCACAAAAGCGGCAACAGAGAAATTCACCTACACTTTTGAGGGCTGGTACAACGGCAGCACGGTGTTTGATTTTACCATGCCTATTACCGCAAATATCACGCTCAAAGCGAAGTGGACGGAAGAGCAACAATCGGATGATAGTACTGTCCATTCTAATACTGAGAATTCTCATAGCGGCGATTCAGAACAGAATGAGAATGCAGAAAATATTATTACCGATGAAAATAATCATCAACATAGTTTTTCCGAACTATGGTCATACGATGAAAATTATCATTGGCATGCCGCAACTTGTGTCCATACAGAACAGATTTCTGACAAAGAATTACATTCTTGGAATGAAGGTGAAATAACAAAACTTCCTACACTTACAGAGAAGGGATATAGAAAATACACTTGTTCTATTTGTAATGCGACGAAATCTGTTGCATATTCATATGAAGAGTCGGATTTGTATCTTGAAAATGATACATTGTGTGTAAATTCTATTCCGAAAATTAATGGATATTTTGTTTCAATAAATAATTATATTCCTGCGAGTGGAAAAGTTTACATAACATCTAAATGTTCTGAAATTTCTATGATTGGTTGTACAAATATGAAAAGTCTAGGCATCTCTGGTGAAGTTAAAAATATTTCTAATACAGCATTTTCTGGTTGTAGTAATTTGGAATCTGTAAAGTTAGAAATTGGGCTGCAAAAAATCGGTAAAAATGCTTTTTTGAACTGTTCCAGTCTAAGAACAATTATTATTCCCAATACTGTTTCCGAAATTGGAAAATGGGCATTTTGGGGGTGTGAAAAATTGGAATCAATAACATTGCCAAAGAGTCTCGCAAAAATTGACGATAATACTTTCAGAAATTGCACTTCGTTAACTGAAATTGAGATTCCGAATTCAGTGACAAGTGTAGGAACAGCAGCGTTTGCAGGATGCGCAAATTTAAAGAAAGTCATCATGTATGATAATGTCAAGGAAATTGAAAGTGCTGCTTTTCCTGACAATATAACTGAATTAGAGATCGGCGACAGCATACAATATGATAGAAGTTCAATTGGAATGATGAGTGGATTGACAAAAGTAAAAATCACGCTAACTAATGCAACCGTTATTGGAAAGAATTCTTTTTGGGGATGCAACAATCTAACTGATGTTCAAATACTAAAGAATCACAATGAAAAAATTATAATCGATGATGATGCATTCTGTGGATGCGTTTCGCTGAAAGAATTTCCTTTCGATATTGTTGGAGAAATAAAAAGTTCAAGTTTTCTTAGGTGTGGTTTTGAAACATTACATTTAACTGCGAAAACGGTTGGCAAAAATGCATTTGCAGGCTGCAAAAATCTTCGGACAATACATTTGAATCAGGGTGTAGAAAATCTTGGAGAAGGAGCATTTTATAATATTAGCCATGCAGCCGATGGGATAAAAACAATTAATGTATATATTTCAAATACAGTAAAAAGTATTGAACAATATAATTTTTTTAATTGTTGCAATACATATTTGAAATTTGAAAATTCTGGAAATTGGCATACAACCGTAATTTTACCAGATTCTATTTATGAATACGATAATGCTGTTGAAGCGAATACTGTATATGAAGTGCCGAATAATTACGGAACGAATCAATATAAAGAATTGACGATGTTTGCCGTAGGTGACACTATTCTGATAGAAAATTAAATGATGGTAATTTAGCTTCTCCACATTTTCTAGCTGCTTTATAACTCCAGTTCCTCCAAAAAATATTTCAGCGTGCAGAACTGAAAGTCCTTGTTTTCGTGAATCTTCGGATTTGCCTTGCGTTTTTCGATGTATTTGCGGAACGCTTTCAAAAACACGGTGAACTGATACTTGATTTTTGCCTCGTCGAATTTTATGTAATTGAATTCATACTCGTTGATGGTCGGATAGTCGCCGTCTTTGAGCCAGTCATCGGAAGCAATCGGCACAGATTTTTCAAAGTCCAATCCCGAATTCTTCTTTTTGTCAGTTACATAGCAGTATTTTTTGGCTTTGTTCATAGACGAGCGGAATGGAATGGCAAAACGAGTGGTTTCAGTCTGAATAACGAGAATCACATACGGTCGCTTTCCTTTCTGCATGAGTTCGGGACAGTCATGGTATTTCTTGAAAAATGATTCTGACAGGTAGCGGAGTTCCATTTTCCCCTCAAAAAAAATAAGACCTTAACAAAAAATGCTAAGGTCTTTGAAGTCCTTCAATCAGTCTTTTTTTGTTTTACAAGGACACGACTTATGTCCTTACCTTCGATTAAGCTTCTTTATTTTTACATGGACACGCTTTATGTCCATAACCTTCAGGACTATTTTAAATATAACTGTGAAAAACTGAGATGTCAAGGGAGTTTTCGAGGAATTATGTTTAAATTTTATGGGATTTTCAAATGTTTTGTCATGGGGAACCGACCCTATGCTGCATTATGGCGTACGGCGGTCGGTTTTGGTTAATCTCGACCTCAAAGTAAGAGTCTGTTTTCAGCAGAGCCTTCTTCACTGCCCGAAAGAACTTTCCACCAACTCTCTGATTCCGTCGAATTAGAGTACCACTTTTATCCAGACATTTATATCATGCCATCTTGACCCGCTGTCGACTACGAACTTCTTGAAAATCATTAAGGCCCCAGGTTTATCATGCTAAGATAGATAAGTCCATCAGGGCACAATATCCTAATTAATTCGACAGGGGGACCTTAATGAGATTCTATAAGAACCAACATCAATTTTACATTGGTATCGACCTTCA
>JAILIC010000107.1 GCA_024695475.1 Treponema sp. | reverse complement strand
CTCAGGGTGTTTTTGCATACGTCCCAATGCACCCCAACACACATCTGCTTGCCAAGAGGGGACCATAAAATCACTATCCGTTGAGCCCTGCAGTATAACAGTAAAATCAGAGGAGAGTACAACAAAATCTGCTGTAATGGTTTGTCGTAGGGTAAACTCTTTTAATTGTGCATAAGTCTGTGCCATGGAATCACTGCTTTTTTGTATCTCATCTACTGATGGAATAGGATTAGATAAAAGCAGACGGGAATAAGCGGCTATTGCATCATTAAAAGGATGAACAATCAAATGATTTTCTTGTTCTGCTTCATGATAGAAATTTAAGTTCCATACAATACAGGAAATTCCAATTACGACAACAGCAAAGATGACCGCAGGTACCAATGAGTAAGTAAAAAAAGCATTACGTATTTCGTCTTTAAAATGAGCTGCTCTATTCATCACCGTTACTCCTACCAGTATTGAGTAATTGATGAAACGTATGAATCCAATACTCATGTTGTGCTACCGCATAGGAGTAGTCAACTTCGATGACATTGATTGAATCCTTTGATTGTAACCCGTTCTTCAAAGTAACATCATTACGTACCGACCGGCGATTCATCTGAGCAGAAATATAGTTTTGCACACAACTACCAGTAACATAATCAATAAATTGTTTGGCATACTCGGTATGTGGTGCATTTTTGAGCAAATAGGCACCATCTGGTGTATATACAACACCCTCAGACATATATACTAATTCTATATTTTCATCATTTTGGGCATAATTAGCAGCTCCTTCTTCAAAGGTAAGGCCTACTGCATATTTACCTTCAGCAACTCCTGTATACACTTCACTGGAGCTACGTAACAGCACACCATTTAAGTTAGTACATAAACGTGATACATAGTCCCAACCATTTTCTGGATTGTCACCGCCCATTGCATACAACATGTTGATAAGATGTTCCCAAGACGAAGACGAGAGTTCCGGATCACTAAAAGCAATATCATCTTTAAGGCGAGGATCCAAAAGATCTTTATAACCATGTACAGAGACACCGCCAAGTCGTTTTTTATTTACCATAATGACACTAGGCACTTCTGAAAAAAACGATAGTGGTCGCTCAACATTCTTATACGCAGGCTGTAAATTGTCAGTATTGCTTGTAGCATATGATTCAAAAAAAGAAATATAAGGTAATACTGTTGTATATGACCCCCCCCAGAGAATATCATAAGGCGCGGTATCAGGATACCGAGTTATTGTAGATAATAAACTACCAGTACCTTCTTGTACGATTTTTACAGTTATACCAGTTTCATGCTCAAAATTGGTAACGACTGGCGTTATAAGAACAAGTGGATGAGGGCTAGCTACTATGAGTATTTTTGATCTTTCATCTTGTACGTATGATTGTTTTGTACACGCACTGATAAGAACAGAGAATATACAAAAATAAAGCATCATACCTCGACGCAGACATCGAAACTGTGCACGATCAGTGCAAATAAAAAATGCTATACGCCATCCATTTTTTGTCATGAATGAAGTATAGCATGTTTTACAAATAAGTCTAATATGAGGTGCCCTTTTTAAACTATTTTATAAGAATAGTTTAAAAGGACACTTTTTCGACAAAGTACCTGTCGTTACTTTGCATAATGTAAATCTGACAAGACCTCATTATGATCGGCAAAAACAGCAACAGTATGTTCCTCATGAGCAGAAGCAAGACCATCAGCTGTCAGGACTGTCCACTCATTTTCATGTAAAAGAACATCGGGAGTGCCTAAATTAATCATTGGTTCAATTGCCAAAACCATACCGGCTTGAATACGTGGGTTAGGACCTCTACTTGGGCAGTTAGGAACATTTGGATCCTCATGAACATCAAGACCAACGCCATGTCCACAGTAATCATATACGACTCCATACCCATGTTTTACCGCGATATCATTTACGGCATTAGAAATATCGCTAATACGGTTACCAGCTACACAAGCAGCAATACCGGCGGCAAGACACTCTCGTGTTACTTCAACAAGCTTTTTCCATTCTGGTCTTACATTACCAACCATGACGGTATGGGTTGAGTCACTGATATAACCATCAAGATCAATGCCAACATCAATAGAAACGATATCACCATCATGTATTATTTTCTTTTTAGAAGGAATACCATGTATAACTTCATCATTTATACTGATACAAATAGCCCCAGGAAAATTTTCGCGATACCATGCTGGTTTACCACCATGATCAAGCATAAACTTCTTGCACATATCATCAACATCTTTTGTTGACAAACCAGGCTGTACCTGAGGCAGTATCTCATTAAACATGTCAGCCAACAGGTGACATGATTTACGGATTCCCGCAATTTCTTTATCATTCTTTAATCGTATCATATATATACCTCGTATTATGTTCCATTTATGTGCATCCGAGTCCTATCCCCTTCAAGGATACCTTTATTTTAGACGATCAGACTCCTGCAAACAAATCTCGGCAGTTCTATAGTCACCCATACGAGTATAAGCCCCTGCCATCTTACGTAAAAAAAACGACTCGTCTTTCTTTTCAAATCCTAAATCAAGTGCTCTTTCCCATACATCTAACGCAAGCTCGTCACTAATATTACCTTCGATTTGGCGCTTTAATATCGAAGCTGTAAATTCCATTACTTCAGGAAAGAAGAGCCTAAAATAGGGAAAGGTATATTCCATTTTAATAATTTGCTCAAGAAGAACAACTGCGTCATAATACTCGCCACGAATAACCAGTTCTTCGGCAAGAATATAACCATAATCCATGAAATCTTCTCTTGTAAACCATTTTTTGAGTGAAAAATCGGCATGATTCATGGACATGCGTTTAAACTCAGCAACAGCTTCATCTTCATGATGATGCATCAAATCAAAAAAAATGAGCTTTGACCTACTTTCTTCATCCTCTCGAGCCAATAACCACGTTCGATAATCAAAGGAATTTGCTCTTTTTCGTTTAAAATTATGTCGAGCAAAAAAAGACTCATCAAAAATAGAACGCTCACGTGCATCGGATAAAACCTTATACGCATGAGTAACTTGCCTAAATTGATCTATTTTTGCAGGATCATGGGAAGTATCTGGATGTAACTCTTTAGCAAGGCGTCGATAGGCACTGCGAATCTCTGCAGCAGTTGCCTGAGGAGAAACACCAAGTATTTCGTAACAGTTTTCTAACACAATTTAAACATCTGCTCAATTTTTGGTTGACGGACAACGAGAACAGAACAGGATGCACTGGCTATAATCTCACTGCGAGATACAGAAACAACATTATGATGTGAAACACCATACTGTTTTTCTTCATTTGCACCAATCAGGATAAGATTGGCCTCAAAAGACTCTGCCGCTGTTACAATTTCGGACCAGACAGCACCTTTGCGCATCTCTGTTTCGATCTTGACTCCTTTTTGCTTTGCCAAGTCTCCGATATACTTCAACGAGTGCTCGCCGTCGTCAGTAAGATTACTTTCATAATCTGCACTTTCATCTGCAACAAAGAACTTACTCAACGTAAGCTGCTTTAAAGTTGCGGTATCGACAACATAAACAACTTTCATATTAAGATGATATTGTTTTGCCATCATGATACCGTACATAGCGGCATGGATAGATGTTTGAGAGCCATTCACTGCAACAAGAATATTCTGAAATAACGGTTTAATCATTTTTCACCTTCCGGTTTTGTATTATTCCGGTTCTTGAGAGATTTAAGAACAAAAACATTTTCTCGTTCACGTTCCTCAAGAACACTTTCAATATACTTTTTTGTTTCTCTTGTCTGCGGAATTACCATTTTATCCAATGCATTTACACGACGTTGGGTTTTACGGACCTCAGTTGCAAGCTTCCAAACAATCGTTCTAATCGAAGCCATCTGGGTAAGCAAGCTCAGTAACTTAAAAAAGTCAACCATTACTTTGTCACTATCAGCTAGAGTACCCATAAAGGAGTAAAATAGTTCACGCTTTGGAAGTTCTACATCAATAGAAGAGAACCTCATACCTCCTAGTGTAACAGGCTTTTCTCTAATTGTAAAATCATAATGAACCGAATGTGATATTTGCTCAACACGATCTCCACCAGCAGCCATCAGCATGTTGCGCAACGCCGGATAAGCTGATTCAATTACCTTATCGATGTCGCGCTCAAGCATTTTTACCTGTTCAACCATGTGCATCAGTTCCATAACGAGAATTTCACGCTTTTGCTCAAGCAGTTCATACCCATCTACAGAAACAGAGAGCTGTTCTTTCATTTTGAGCAGATTAGATTTTGTCGGTGCGATATTAAGCTTTGACATACAAGTTCATTACACTCCCGCACTAGTATTTTTTGGCAAATACTTATCAATAAACTCAGGTTTAATACGATAGAGTTCTTCACGAGGAAGCAGTGAAAGTACTTTCCAGCCAATATCAAGCGTTTCTTCGATTGTACGATTTTCGTACTCACCCTGAGTAAAGAAATCAGACTCAAGTTTTTCACCAAAACGAAGATACATCTTATCTGCTGATGACAATTCTTCTTCACCAATAATAGCGGCAAGATTACGAATTGTTTTTACTTTTGAATACGCAGCAAATAACTGGCTTGAAACACCTGCATGATCTTCACGTGTCATGCCCTTACCTATACCATCTTTCATCAAGCGGCTCAAACTTGGAAGTGCACTTACCGGAGGATACAAGCCCTTCTGTGAAAGTTCACGATCAAGTACGATCTGTCCTTCAGTAATATATCCAGTCAAGTCAGGGATTGGATGGCTAATATCATCATTAGGCATGGTCAAAATTGGTATCTGAGTAATAGATCCTTCAGCACCTTTTACACGACCCGCACGTTCATACAATTCTGCCAAGTCAGAGTACAGATATCCAGGATATCCTTTACGTCCAGGAACTTCACCACGAGTTGTTGATATTTCGCGCAAAGCCTCACAGTAGTTTGTCATATCGGTCATTACAACCAAAACATGCATACCACACTCATACGCAAGATATTCAGCAGCTGTCAATGCACAACGAGGTGTAATGATACGTTCGATAGAAGGAGCATCTGCCAAAGACTGGAACATAACAACTTTTGACAAAACACCAGACTCTTCAAACGTATTAATAAAGAATCGGGCAACGTCATATTTGATACCCATACCGGCAAATACCATAACAAACTGCTCGTCTGCATTTTTCAATCGTGCCTGGCGAATAATTTGTGCAGCAAGTCGGTTATGAGGAAGACCATTACCACTAAAAATAGGCAACTTCTGACCACGGATCAAAGTATTCATTCCATCGATAGAAGAAATACCTGTCTGTATAAAGTCTCGTGGATATACACGGGCATACGGATTAATAGGGTTACCGTTTACATTTATCTTTTTAGAAGAAACAATAGGAGGATAACCATCTACAGGCTCTCCCAAACCATTAAAGATACGTCCAAGCAATCCTTCGCCAACACGCAATTCCAATGGCTGTTCCAAAAATTCGTATGCAGTGTCATCCAGATCAAGGCCATTAGTGCTACCAAAAATCTGAACAACTGCAGCTGTATCAGAAATATCTATGATACGTCCAGTTCGTTTATCACCATTACGATCGCGAACACATACTGTCTCACCGTAAAAAACATTTTCAGTACGGCGAACAATAACGATAGGTCCGTCAATGGAAGTCACGCCACGATATTCTACACCTTTCATTACTGAGCCCCCACTTTTGTATATGTTCTTTCAAGTTCACCAATCTGTTCATCAAGGTGACCTTCCACAGTTTTTATCTCATCTAACTTATCGTTTGCTACTGAAGACTTGATACGTACGATTTCCTCTTTTACTGGGAGACCTACAACACGAACCAATGGTGCGCCATTTTTAATAACAGCCAAAGCACGACGATAAAATTCCATAATCAAAACAAGAATAGCAATCTGCTTTTCAGACACACAGTAAGCATCAATCTTATCAAACTGATCCTGCTGTAAAAATCCATTCTTTATCATTTCTGATACAGTCAAAATAAGTCGTTCACTTTCTGGCAAAGCATCTGGTCCAATCAAGCGGACAATTTGTTGCAAACGCTGTTCCTTTTTGAGCAAATCAAGAGCCGCCAAACGGACAGCAGCCCAATCAGGATTGTGTTTTTCCCACCAGCCTTTTACTTCGTCAGCATATTCTGAATATGAATCAATCCAACCAATAGCAGGATAATGGCGTGCATTTGCCAATTCACGATCCAATGCCCAGAAGCAGCGAATAAATCGTTTTGTATGCTGGGTAACAGGTTCAGAGAAGTCACCTCCTGGAGGTGAAACTGCACCAATAACAGAAACAGAACCTTCTTTTTTGCACAATGAAGTAACACGACCAGCACGTTCATAAAACTCTGCAAGGCGTGTTGGCAAATATGCAGGAAAACCTTCTTCAGCAGGCATTTCTTCCATACGACCAGACAACTCACGGAGAGCTTCAGCCCAACGGCTTGTTGAGTCAGCCATAATTGCAACTGCCATACCCATATCGCGATAATACTCAGCCAATGTTATACCTGAATACAATGAAACTTCACGTGCAGCAACAGGCATATTGGAAGTATTTGCAATCAAAATGGTACGTTCCATCAAAGAGCGGCCAGTACGTGGATCGATAATTTCAGGGAATTCATTCAATACATCAGTCATTTCGTTTCCACGTTCACCACAACCGATATATACAATCAAATCTGCATCACACCACTTTGCAACTGCATGCTGTGTCATGGTTTTTCCCGTACCAAAACCACCAGGAATTGCAGCGGTACCACCTTTTGACAAAGGGAAGAATACATCGATAACACGAAGTCCGGTTACCAATGGCTCAGTTACTGTTAATTTCTGAGTATATGGACGAGGAATACGAACAGGCCAATACTGTGCCAGCTTAATTTCTTCATCTAACTCTGTTACACCAATAACATCATCGATGGTGTAATCTCCCGTACCTGCAAATGTCTTAAGAACACGACCACGCACTGTAGGAGGTACCATGATGGAGTGCAGAATTGATGGAGTTTCCTGTACCGTACCAAGTGGCATACCAGGAGCAATAGGACTACCGGCAGCCATAACAGCTCCCTGAATATCCTTACCTGCTTCAAAATGCCATTTTTTAGTAATATCAAGAGGTTCAGTACGTTGACCTGGCAACAAGAATGAACCTTTATCTTCATACATAGCTTTAAGAGGGCGTTGAATACCATCATAGATAGTACCAACAAGACCTGGTCCTAAACGCAAGGACAACGGTCTTCCTTCGCTCGTAATTTTTTCACCGACATGCAAACCTGTAACATCTTCATAAACCTGTACAGTTGCCTTACCAGCATTTTGTCGGATTATTTCACCAATAAGCTTTTTTTCGCCTACATTAACAACATCATAAAGTCCACAACTTTCAAGTCCTTCTGCAAAAACAATAGGACCAGATACGCGGACGACTTTACCTTCAATCATTCAACAGCCTCCCGCCAAAAAGAGTATCTACCAGTTCACGACTGTATGTGTCTTTTAACTCTGCGATCAATTCATCTGTAGTTAAACGACAGCGAACCGAGCGATCATCAGATTCGATTATAATCCCCTCGTGGATAGAAATCCCCTCAGAGGATTCTTGAAAAGTGCGTTCAAAAGTTGTTTCTTTACAAGAAAGGAGTCTATCTCCCAACTCTTTCTTCAAATAAGACTCAGCGGTTTTTACGTTCAGACCATATACTTCAGCATGTACTTTTTTATCAGACAGTACTGTACCGTATCGTTTGTAAAGGCCTTTCAATAAATCAAAGCGTTTTACCTCTGAAAGATTCTTAAGATAGGAATCCATAGCTTGCGAAACTGCTTTTTCTGTAAAAGAAACAAGATATCGTTTCTTTTCCAAAGGCAACGCTGCATCTGTATCATGTGCAAATTGCTTTATTTTCTGCTCATATTGGGCAGATTTTTCATTCTTTGTTTTTTCTATACGTGCTGCTACTCCAGCAATGACATTTTTACAATCTTGTTCTGTCGTTGCCAGAATTCTTTCTGCCTTTTTACGAGCATCAGCTTGTATTTCTTTATCAAGAATCTCGGTTGAACGTAATTCTTCCATGTTAGTTGTCCTTCTTGCTATACCTGAACCCCAATGGCTTCACGGATAGCATCAGTGAGTGATTTTCTACCTTTTAGATGTCCCTGAATTCCTGGTATTTCAACGATGAGGGGATATCCACCTTTTCTTTGCCAGTCAAGAACTTCCTGTTCTATCATAGCAATGACGTCTTCCGTTAAAATCAATACTTTAGGACGCTCTTCTTCCATTGAAACAGACAGAGTACCATTCTGTCCCGTTACTTTATTAAAAGCATCAAGAGCTTCATCTCGAGTAACAGCAACAGAACCCTGTACGCCTACTAGGCTAAAAGCGAGTACTAATTCACGTTCGCCAATAATAAAATACTTCACAGTGACAAACTTATAAAATAATAATAAGAAGACCTACCAAGAATCCCCACAAACAAATACCTTCTGCCAAACCTACGAAAGGAAGAGCCTTACCAGAAAGTTCAGCATTTTCGCTCATGGCACCCATAGCTGCAGCACCAATCTTACCTACTGCCATACCACCACCGATACAAGCAATACCTACTGCCAATGCAGCAGCAATGTATTTAATACCAGATGAACCGGTAGCTGCAGTCTCAGCTGACTGTGCAAACAAACCAGCTGCTGAAAATAATACAGCTGCGATAGACATTAATCTCTTTTTCATAAAACTACCTCTTCAAACCTTAGTTTATATTCACTGCCTCAAGGGCAATATTAAGCTTTATTATATTCAAACTGGAATGGTTTAAACTCTCTACCAGTCTCATTAAAGAACTTAGAAAAGAATTCATAGTACTGCAAACGGATAACCTGAATTGCAACAATCATACCTTCCAATACAATAACGATAAGATTACCAGCAATCAAAATGACAATACCACCAATGCCACCTACCAAATGTGTCATAGTATTGATGATGTATCCCAAAACAGCATGTGACAGAGCAAAAGCACCAACACGCATAAAGCTGACTGAATTAGAAAGATAACTTGATATAACTTCAATTATCTCAACAACACCACCAATAATGGCTGCTCCTAAGCCGTCTTCCAAAATAGGACGTTTACCATCGACTATACGAGCAAGTACCTCACCAAAGGCAGCACCAAACAGAGTGAGTCCTAAAATAACCCAGTCATATATTGCCAGTTGGTGTTGGAACAAAGCGATACGGACTGCAAGTGCAACGACATACCAGAAGAAAAATGCACCACTGATACCTGTTTTGCCAAATACTGCTGAACCACGACGTCCCATGCTAAACTGGTTAATAATATTGATAATCAAACCAATCGTATTAATTACAAAGCCCACTGCGATAGAAAAACCAAAGAACATAAACATGTTCTTTATGGAATTAGGATCAGATGACGGCATCATTTTTAAGATTGGTGCACGTGGGGTACCAAATAAACCGGTAACAAACTCTGCAAACGGCTCCAAAAAGGTTTCGTTTGAGAAGAACTCACCAGTCAGCAAGCCCATAATGGTACTGCTTATACCGATACAGACAAAAATAGGAGAAAACTTATTCCAGCTTCCAGCTTTAACTACCTTTTTG
Source organism: Treponema sp. (assembly GCA_024695475.1). GTDB lineage: Bacteria > Spirochaetota > Spirochaetia > Treponematales > Treponemataceae > Treponema_D. The sequence goes on along the minus strand of JAILIC010000107.1, from coordinate 25,576 downwards.
TGCAGTAATATTCCCATTAAAAGGAATACTAACCCCTGACCACAATCGCCAAACATAATTCCAAACAAGACTGTAAAGAACAATGCAACAAATGGGGTTGGATCGATTGCACCATATACTGGTGAGCCATAACTGAAAATCATGCGTTCAAAAGCACCAACAACAGCACCATGCTTTAACTGAACAGGCACCTTTTCATGACCGGCAATAACAGCAGGTACTTCTGCAGGATTGTATATACGGACTGCAATACGACCTTCAGTCAGTTCATCTAATTCCTTCATCATATCCTTGCTGTCAAAAGCAGGCACCCAACCAGTAACACGATATACCATATGGGTCGCTTCAAGTTCACTTTCCTTGGCAAAAATCTGCATACCCAAAGAGAATGTTCCCAGCAAACGGATCAATATGTCAGTATGAGTCTCAGCAAAGTTTTTGCGCTCTTCCTCAATCAAGGCCAGTTCTTTTTTAGAATCAGCAACTTGTTCCTTTAATGAAGAAAGCACATCATCTGGTACGCCTTTAAAATCCTTCGGGATATCAACTGAGACAAAACCATATTTTTTCAACTCTGCATCAAGCGAAAAACGACCTTTTTTAGAGGCTGCAGCAAGAATACGAGAATTATCGTTTCCAAGAGGAATAACGACAGCGCGTTCTCCTAATGCAAACTGTAATTCACTATAGACAGCTGGATCTATTTTTCCGATTCGCATCGTCAAGAAAGACAGATGCTCCAACTCGGAATATGCGACTTTTAAATTTGAAAATGCTAAAGCTTCACGATATGCTTCTGATACTTTTTTTGCACTTTCAGACTTTTCGATATTTCTTCGCTTCAAGTCTTCAACAGCAGAAATCAGTTTTTCAGCATCATCATAATCCTGACGTACTGGTTTTTGTGTGTCTTTTAAATCATCACGATCTTTTACATTTAAGAAGGCACGGACCTGCTGCAATTGCTGAAATACATCAGCAGCCTTATTTTTTACTTCAGTCTTTTCAGCAGCACTTGCGGCTCCCCCTTGGTTTTGAAACTGAAAGTCACCACGGCGGCCTAAAAATTCAATTACATTATTGATGTCCTGTTTGAGGATCATCAATTCTATAAGCCGCATTTGCGTTGTTCTTGCCATTTTTTTCTACAACCCCTTCTTTTTCAGTTAATTTGCCGCAACACCAGCAAAACTCATTGCCATACCTTTATCAACATTCAATCTAAGCATTTCGGTTGCTGTACGAATCGTAGCAACCTCATTCATTTTTATCTTGAACCATGTATACAATACGCAATCCGTCAATGGATACTGATGAAACTTTCGCATCATCTGCTGGTTCAAATCTTTTTTATATGCCTGCTCAACCCAACGAGGATCAAGCGTCCAGACAACACCCTCCTCATGAGGATTCAAAAAACGAGCATATCGCCAATCTGCCCAATCAGCATAATTATTGATATCCTTATCCAAAATCTCCATAGCATCAGCAACAAATGGATCATCCTTTTCTTTTTTACTGTTGGTAAAAACCAATAAAGAAACTATCTGGTCAGGCTTCATGTCATAATACACCTTAAGTCGCAATGCCCATATAACATTATACATGCCGTATTCGCTCACAACAAGATTTTTAATAGGCTCACGCTCGCCATTCGGTATCTTATGTAACGAACTCCAAATAGTGTGGAGATACTGAATATCAAGTTTTGTATTGAGATGCTGTTGCTTTGTTACATCAGGAAGTGATGAACACCATGCAAACGGTGTATCAGCAGTCATAGCAGCTATATTAGGCCATTTTTCATAATGCAGCATTTTATAACTTCCTACATCAACTAATGCAGGGAGCTCTTTTTTACCAGCAACAAGTGCTGCAATTATCTCTTTGAGATTATCATACTCATAAAAAGTCACCAAATCGACCAACAGCTGACTTGGATGGCTATAATTAGACAAAAGTTTTATGTAATCCTTGATAAATACATTAGAAGCTTTTTTTTCTATCTGTTGAGCAAGCAAAACTTCAGGAACAGCAGGGACATCCTGCGTAAACAACAGCCCCCACAACTCTGACAAGGAAGACACGGAGAACAATTTAGCAGCACGTTCTCCAATAAAAGACTTTTTCAACATACCGCCTGCTTTCGCGTTTACAAAAGCAGAGGCACTAGATCGATCCATCAATCAAACACCCCTTATTTTGTAAATAAAACAGAATCCAAGTAGGTACTAAAAGCTTCTGTATTTTGAGTCATTGAATCAATCTCTTTTTTATATGCATCGAGATCTTCATCATGTTTTTTTACAATAGCTTGTGTTTGTGTTTGATAATCTGATTCAAGCTCAGACATTAATGAATCATATTGTTTTTTATATTCTGCATCAGCTTCAGCACGAGCTGCAGCCATTCGTTTTGCACTTTCATTTTGAGCATCACCAATCAAAGATGAAGCTTCTTTTTCCACATCCAGAAGATGACTGATTACATTCACATCCTGTTCCGCCATAAAACGTCTCCTCTTTCACCTGTGTATACAAGGCAAGGTAGATTTTCTTAAGTATATCATAAGAAAACTCACCTTACCAGTAATATGTTAACTAATTATATGCGTGCAGATTCTTCTTCAGCCTGTAAAATGTAATCATATACAGCTTGAGCAGAGCCTTTTGAAAGCAAGTCAGTTGCAAAATTTGGAAGCTGAAGCAATCCAGAAATTTCACGCATAACTTTCAGATGATAGCCAGACTCACCTTCTGCAAATAAAAACATAAAGACAAGGCGAACCGGCTGACCATCTAATGAGTCATAATCAATACCGGCCTTGCTAATACCCACAGCACCAACAACCCCCTGTACGGTTTTGCTGATTGCATGTGGAACAGCGATCCCGGGTATAATACCAGTACTCATTTTGTTTTCACGCTCTTTCAATGCTGCAAGAGCTTCTGATCGATCGATTTCAGGATGGGAAGCAACCAAAACCTCGAGCATTTCCTCAAAAAGCTCATCCTTCTCTTCACTTTCAAGATTTACAATAATATTTGTAACTGGAAATACGTTCTCGAGCAACTAAACACCTTCTTTGTAGATATAATTATAATTGAGGAGCTTCTGTTCCAGAAGCAGCATCCGCAGAATTTAATGATTCTGAAGGAGCAGCAGCGTCATCCTTCCACCATTCTTTCTGAGTTTCAGCATTTTCAGCAGACTGTTCAAGTTCAGCGGCAGCAGCAGACAGGTCTCTCTTTGCAGAAGGTTTTTTATTAATCAATGCAAGAGCAAAACTCATCACGATAAACAATGTTACTAAGACAAATGTTGTTTTAGTCAAAACGCTAGCAGAATGTGAACCAAAAGCGGTAGAAGTTCTACTTCCAAATACACCGCCAATTCCTTCTTCATTCTGAACAAGAACAACCAAAACCAAAAGAACACAAATAATAACAAAAGCAATCAAAAGGATAACACCTAATGCACCCATAACATAACTCCACGCACGCACTATAAAACACAAAGTCTAGATTGCGCATCAATAATTAATAGTAGTAAAAATGATACTCAATTTATACCTTTTGGTCAATCAATTTATTTCACCTGCTATCCGATTCCAAAACACGTTATATCTTATACGCCGGCGTTTGACCCCTAAAAATAAAAAAAAACGGTCATCGTGACAGCAAAATGCTTGCTTCAACAACGACCGCCTCATCTATTTAGTTTGCTGTTTTAAATTACAGTACACAAATAGGAACAAATGTTTCAGCTTTCAATGCTGCACCACCAATCAAACCACCATCGATATCAGGCTGTGCAAGCAATTCAGCAGCGTTAGCAGCTTTCATAGAACCACCATACTGGATGATTACTTCATCAGCAACCTTCTGGTCGTACAACTTTGCAATATAATTGCGACAGAATTTGTGAATTGCCTCAGCATCCTCTGGGGTAGCTGTTTTGCCAGTACCAATTGCCCATACAGGTTCATAAGCAATTGTTACGTTCTTCATCTGTTCTGCAGTAACACCACAGAGATCAGCTGACAACTGGAATGCACATACTTTTTCAGCATTGCCAGCTTCACGATCAGAGAGCAACTCTCCGATACACAAAACTACTTCAAGTCCCTGTTCAAGAGCACGAAGAACTTTTTTGTTGATAAGTTCATCACTTTCGCCAATTTCATGACGACGTTCACTATGACCAAGAATAACAGACTGAACACCGATATCTTTAAGCATTTCAGCAGATACTTCACCAGTGTGAGCACCATTACCAGTAGCAGCCATATCCTGTGCACCAAGCAAAATGTTGCTGCCCTTTACCACCTGAGCAACAGCATCAAGATATACATACGGTACACCAATCATGTATTTATTTGGCTTATCTTTCAGTTCTTTTACAAGGTCCTGGGCCAATTTTACAGCACCCGCCTTGTCTGTATTCATTTTCCAGTTACCGGCGATATAGTGTTTTCTCATTATTTTATCTCCTTTTATGAATAAATCCGTTATTTTGTAGCAAGAATACTAATACCAGGAAGCGTTTTACCTTCAAGGAATTCAAGAGATGCACCACCACCAGTTGATACGTGAGACATCTTATCTGACAGGTGGAATTTATTTACAGCAGCAACTGAATCACCACCGCCAACAACAGTCATTGCTCCTCTACCAGTAGCTTCTGCAACCATTTTTGCAACAGCTTCAGTACCCTTTGCAAATGCATCAAATTCAAATACACCAACAGGACCGTTCCAAACTACAGATTTTGCAGTTGCAAGAACCTTCTTATATGCATCCAAAGTCTTTGGACCGACGTCCATAGCCATCAAGTTTTCAGGAATATCTACACCGTCAACAGCAACTGGTGTTGCATTAGCATCAAAAGCTTCTGCACCAACATGATCAACAGGCAACAAAATTTGTACGCCTTTTGCAGCTGCATCAGAAAGCAATTTTTTGGCGGTATCAATAAAATCATCTTCTACCAAAGACTTTCCAATAACATGTCCCTGAGCTTTGAGGAATGTATATGCCATACCACCACCGATAATAAGGGCAGAAGCATTTTTAAGCAAACTCTCAAGAACAGCAATCTTTGAAGAAACCTTTGCACCACCAATAATAGCAATCTGTGGTTTTGGAGGATTATTCAACATTGGTTCAAGATACTTAACTTCTTTTTCCATGAGGAATCCGCCAACAGGCTGAGTCTTCATAAATTTTGCAATAGTAGCGGTAGATGCCTGATCACGGTGTGCAGTACCAAATGCATCATTTACAAATATATCACCATAGGTAGCCAGCTCCTGTGCCATTTTTTCACGGTCTTCAGCAACCTTTGATGTTTCTTCTTTATGGAAGCGAACATTTTCCAGCATCATGACGCCACCTTCTGGCAAAGCGTCAACAGCAGCCTTCTGCCCGAGTGCATCTTCAGCAAATACAACCTTACTGCCCAGTTTACCTTCAAGATAAGCAGCTACAGGACGCATACGGTTTTTGCCATTAATAAACTTTTCTTTATCTGCATCGGTAAAAGGTTTGCCTGCTTTTTCAGCTTTTTCTGCTGCTTTCTTAACATCTTTAGCAGGATCACCCAAGTGACTCATTAAAACGAGGCTGCGAGGTTTTTGTTCAAGAATATATTTTATAGTAGGAAGAGCAGCCATAATACGTGTATCATCCTGAACGACACCTTCTTTCATAGGCACATTGAAATCAACACGCATGACAATGCGTTTACCCTTCAAATCCACATCTTTTACTGTTTTAATCATTATGTGATTCCTCCAAAGATTTATACGTTACTGTATAGTAATTATATTATAGATATATATAGAATATACCTCAATGGTATCGTTAAGTAAAGGGAATATGAGGCAATACGCCCAAGGGGTCTGGGTACGCGATGTGTGTGACTCGGGGTACGCTATGTGTGTGACCCGGGGTGCGACCGCCCCAGGGAGACTGGGCAGAAATGATACATCCAAAGGATGCGCATCATTAAAAAAATAAAGGCTGTCCCTTTATGAAGTTTTACACTTCAGGACAGCCTTGTTATTAACACATCAGTCTACTACTTCAATTCTGAGAAGTATTTGATTGTGCGAACCATCTGTGATGTGTAGCTGTTTTCGTTGTCGTACCAAGATACAACCTGTACCTGATAAGTATCGTCATCAATCTTTGATACCATTGTCTGAGTTGCATCAAACAATGAACCATAGCGCATACCGATAACATCAGATGATACGATTTCATCTTCGTTGTAACCAAAGCTTTCGGTTGCAGCAGCTTTCATAGCAGCATTGATGCCTTCTTTAGTAACATCCTTGCCCTTTACTACAGCTGTCAAGATTGTTGTAGAACCTGTTGGTACTGGAACACGCTGTGCAGAACCAATAAGCTTACCGTTCAATTCTGGGATTACCAGACCGATAGCCTTAGCAGCACCTGTTGAGTTAGGTACGATGTTAGCAGCACCTGCGCGTGAACGGCGGAGGTCACCCTTTCTCTGTGGACCATCAAGAATCATCTGGTCACCAGTGTAAGCGTGGATTGTTGACATGATACCGCTCTGGATTGGAGCATAGTCATTAAGTGCCTTAGCCATAGGAGCCAAGCAGTTTGTTGTACAAGAAGCTGCAGAGATAACTGTATCGCTGCTCTTGAGAGTCTTGTGGTTTACATTGTAAACGATTGTTGGGAGGTCATTTCCTGCAGGTGCTGAAATAACAACCTTCTTTGCACCAGCCTTGATGTGTTCTTCAGACTTAGCCTTAGAAACATAGAAACCTGTACATTCGAGAACAACGTCTACACCAATCTTGCCCCAAGCTGGGAGATTAGCAGCATCTGGTCCCTTGCACTTGTAGATAACAATCTTCTTGCCATCTACTACGATGTAGTTGTCTTCGCCTTCACCATCGTGAGCTGAAACTGTGTGTTTTGCCTCACCGATTCTTCCAGCATAACCACCCTGTGCTGTATCATATTTCAAGAGGTGTGCAAGCATTGTTGGGCTTGTCAAATCGTTAATAGCAACAACTTCATAACCATCGGCATCAAACATCTGGCGGAAAGCCAAGCGACCGATACGACCAAAACCATTAATAGCAACTTTTACTGTAGCCATCGTATAAACTCCTACAAATTTGCGAGATATACCTAAATTGTATGAATTGCCGCCATAAAAGTCAAGACAGACAACTTACCAGACAATACGCACAAAGGACTTAAACAAGTTGGCACCATCAAAAACAGTGTCTCCCCACTTTTACTTCCAGACTTCTTCTGAAATTTCTTTTATTAACCGGATTTTTGCCCATTGCTGTTCTTCAGTCAGTTTATTGCCAATTTCACATGAGGCAAAACCACATTGAGGACTTAAAAAAAGCCGATTGAGAGGTATATAATTTGCAGCTTCGTTAATTCGCGCGATGACAGTTGCCTTGTCTTCAAGTTCTGGACGTTTTGTCGTGACAAGACCGAGCACGACATTTTTATCTTCGCTTACCTTAGCAAGTGGTGCAAATCCCCCAGAGCGTTCGTCATCATATTCAAGATACAGTGTAGTTACCTTTTCTTTTGCAAATACAAAATCTGCTACAGGATCATAAGGTCCACTGGTAAAGAATGTCGAGTGATAATTTCCGCGGCAGATATGCGTATTGATTTTAAGATCAGCAGGCTTACCTTCTATCGCAAGATTGTTTACTTTTAAAAGCTGTTCTTTTACTTCTTTGAGGTTTCCTAAAAGTTTATATCGTTGGGCAGCCGCATCACCGACTATTGCACCCCAGGTACAATCATCAAACTGAATGGTACGACAGCCAGCATCATACAACTGCCTGATTACTTCTCTATAGGCTGCGGCAATATCCAAAATCAATTCGTCATTTGTAGGATATATTTTTCTTGTTGCCTCAAAGTTTTTAGGAATATTCAGTTGCTGAAAAAGCTGCGCAGGAGCAGGTATTGTCTGCTTAGCGGTAACCCCATCAGACTCAAGTGACTTTACATAGGTAAAATCTTCTACAAAAGGATGCGCTTTTGCTTTCAGTTTTCCTGTAAGATAAGTATCTTCAAGATCTGCAACCTCACCATTAAACTGAACCCCGCCACCATCTTTTTTATGTTCAATACCTTCAAAGCCCCAGAAGAAATCCAGGTGCCAGAACTTGCGGTTATACTCACCGTCAGTAATATAGGGCAAGCCTGCCTCTTTTTGTTTTTCCACCAGTTTTTTAACAGCTTCATTCTTAATCGAAGTAAACTGATCTTTTGTAATACTACCATTGTCAAAATCACTTCTTGCCTTTTTTAAACTTTCCGGTCTCAAAAAACTACCGACAACATCAAATCTTTTTACGCTCATCTCCATATCTCCTATTAGATATATAGGAAATATAACAAACATAGAAAATAATGAAAAATACTATTTTTTAGCAGTTTGATATAGATTTTAGCTATGACAGATACTATAATCAGTACATGACACTCCAGCAATTAAAATACGCAGAAGCAGTTGCGCGCCATAAAAACATTTCAAAAGCAGCGGAACAGGTGTTTATTTCGCAGCCAAGTTTAACGGCAGCCATTCATCAGCTTGAAGAAGAAATGCACATCACCATTTTTTCCAGAAAAAACAAAGGTGTTGAAATTACCTCAGATGGTCAAAGCTTTTTGGCGTATGCAAGGCAAGTTTTGGAGCAGGCCGATTTATTGGAAGAAAAATTCAAAGGAAAGACGGAACTGACACCCATTTTTAGCGTGTCATGCCAGCATTATTCTTTTGCAGTAAATGCTATGGTAGATGTCATCAAAAAGTTTGGCGGTGCCACTTATAACTTTACGTTACGCGAAACCCAGACATACGAAATCATTGAAGACATCTCCCGCTTAAAAAGCGAAATTGGAATTCTGTACAAGGACTCAAAAAATGATGAAGTGATTGATAAGCTTCTTAAAAAGAATGATCTTGCCTTTACTGAGCTTTTTACCGCCAAGCCTCATGTATTTGTAAGCAGGAACAACCCTTTGTCAAAAAAAGAGAGTGTTACTGTTGCTGATTTAGAACCATATCCCTATCTTGTCTTTGAGCAGGGGGAACATAATTCATTTTATTTCTCAGAAGAGCCTTTTCCTGCGATTGAACGCAAAAAGACAATTTGCGTCCGTGACCGTGCAACGCTGTTTAATCTTTTAATTGGGCTCAATGGCTATACCGTCAGTTCCGGTGTTATCAGCAAGGAACTTAACGGCCCATCGATTGTCAGTGTTCCATTTGATTATGACGAAAAGATGCGCATCGGATACATTACCAAAAAAGGCATGCAGCTTTCTCGGTACGGAACAAGCTATATCGAAGCATTAAAAACGCATATTTAATGGTGATAAACAACAAGCTTATAACAATTGGGCTCGTTCCAGCAATGGGAATGCATTTGACGTATCTGAATATAGTAATGATACACATGTGTATCTGTATAAGGTAGGCGATTAGGCTTTTTTATATCAGGTGTCATTCTTTCTCATCGGGTGTCACAATCCTGTTCATCATTACCGATTTGGAATAGCTGCAATCAGCTCTCTGGTATACTCATGTTCTGGAGCAAGGAACAACTGTTCCGTCAGTCCTGACTCGACGCACAGACCATGCTGCAGGACAATGCTTTGCTCACACAATTGTGCTACGATAGCCAGATCATGCGAGACAAGTACGAGAGACAATGCCATGGTACGCTTAAGGCTCTTAAACAGCTCAAGAATCTGATGCCGTACCGATACATCAAGGGCACTTACCGGCTCATCTGCGATAACCACTCTTGGCTGTGGAGCAAGCGCACGAGCTATGGCAATACGCTGCCGCTGTCCTCCAGAAAACTCATGTGGATATTTTTTGATACTCTCTTGAGGCAGTCCAACCGCCTCAAGCAATTGACAAACACGTTCCCTGCGATTGCCCCGTACATGCAATGCATCAAGCGGTTCTGCGATAATATCTTCTATATTCATACGAGGATCAAGCGAACTTTTTGGATCCTGGAACACTACCTGTACTTCGCTCCTAAACCGTTTAAGCTGTACTTTATTACGTAGATTAAGTTTTTCCTCATGGAACAAAATACTGCCGGAATCAGGCTGTTCCAGTGCCAGCATACAGTTAAGCAGTGTAGACTTACCTGCTCCTGACTCACCGACAATACCAAGACTGTTTCCCGCTTTTAGGCAAAAACTTACTCCACGCAGTGCATGGACAACATCTTCACCTCGTCTAAATGTTTTGCATATGTCACAGCCTTCAAGGATTGTATCAGCCATAGAGTCGCTCCTTTGTCTCAAATGGAATTGCAGCACATTCTCGTGCTGCCTCAAAGAGCTGTCGGGTATATGCATGCTGTGGATTATTCACCACCGACTGAGTCTGTCCCTGTTCCACTATGACGCCATGCTGCATGATTATCATGCGTTGGGATATCTGTTTTGCAATCGATATGTCATGCGTGATAAAAAGTAATGACATCTTTTCAGACTCAACCAGACTGTCAAGCAGCTCCAGTATACCTTTTTGAATCGTAACATCCAGCGCGGTCGTTGGTTCATCGGCTATCAAGATTCGCGGCTTACAGGCAAGCGCCATGGCAATGGCAACTCGCTGTCGCTGGCCTCCTGATAATTCATGTGGAAATGCACGTGCAATTCTCTCCCCGTCATCAAGACGAACTTTTTGAAGTAAACTCAATACTTCCTCTGTAAGGTCATTGCCTTTTAGGTGCTGATGCAAGCGTACAGGTTCGGCTATTTGCTTGCCGACACGCATGAGTGGATCAAGTGCTGTAAGCGGTTCCTGGTAGACGATAGCAAGTGTTTTTCCCCGTATGGCGTTACGAGTACGTTCATCCGCATGCATCATGTCAACACCAGCGACTTCTACTACCCCTGAAGCTTTCATAGTCGATGGCAAAAGGGATAACAACGACAATGCAGTCATAGACTTGCCAGAACCAGATTCCCCAATAATGGCAAGGCGTTCATGCTCATCAAGCTCAAAGGTTATACCCCGTATTATAGGTGCATCATTTTTACGAAACACAACATGCAGATTTTTAACACTTACCAAACTCATACACTCACCTCTTCCTGCGGATCAAGTACGTCTCTCAGTCCATCACCCAGAAAATTTAAGGCAAGGACAACGGTGATAATTGCCACTCCTGGAATTATCGCTCCCCAAGGAGCTGTCATTACTGACGATTGGGACTCCATAAGGAGTCGTCCCCATGAGGCTCGAGGCGGCGGAGCTCCCAGTCCAAGATAGGCCAGGGAAGCCTCGGCCAATATGGCACCTGAGGCAACAAGAACGAGCTGAACGGTAACCATAGAGCTGATATTCGGTATAACATGACGTAGCAAAATACGTATTTTTGACATACCACAGGCACGGGCAGCTCGTACATAATCCGTTGCAAGGACAGCAAGTGCATTTACACGGGTAACGCGTGCTACAGGAGCTGATGCAGAGACTCCAATGGCAATGACTGCGGAAAACAGTGAAGCTCCCCGTACCGTCACTACCAACATTGCCAGTAAAATGGACGGGAAGGCTATCATCGCATCAAATGCAAGCGAAAGCCCCTCATCAACAATTCCTTTACATGTCGCTGCAAACAGCCCCATTGGAATTCCTATGATAGCTGCGATGAGCGGAGATACAATCGCTACAAAAATGACTGAGCGCGCACCAATCATCAGCTGACTGAATACATCTCTTCCAAGCTTATCTGTACCAGCCCAGTGCAAGTAGTCTGGAGCAGACAATCGTAACAGAGGATTCGTTTCCTCAGGAGAAAACGGCAGCCAGAAAAAAGAAAGAAGTGCTGCAATCAACACAAGTGACAACAGACATATACCGATACCAAGTGTTACGTTTTTCTGTTTCATACTGTGCCATCCTTCCGTACCGAAAGGCGCGGATCAATAAGATGCTGTACCACATCAATGATAAAACCAGTCAATAATACAAAAAACGTGATAAGAAAAATGGTATCTTGAACTACCGGAAAATCACGAGAACGTACTCCCTGCAACAAGAATGCACCTAGTCCCGGTAGTGCAAATACATTTTCGATAACTACTGCGCCTAACAACGATGAGGTAAACTCTATAACCAGCACCGTCAACAATGGTACCGCCATATTCCTTAGTCCATGATGGATACGCACATGAAATGCCGAAAATCCCAAAGAACGTGCAGTGCGGATATAATCCTGCCGGAGTACATCCTGCGCGACAGACCTGACATAGCGGATGAGGCCGGCAGACATTACTGCTGTCACCGTAACTACCGGCAGCACCAAAGACCGCACAGCCATAACAGGATGTGCCCACCCGTCCCTCGGAAATCCCCCGGCAGGTAACAGATGTAGTTTTAATGCCACAATCCAGACAAGAATAATACCTGTCCAAAAAGAAGGGACGGCTACACCTGTTGCAGATACAGCTGAAATTCCTAGTCCAAGTATATTTTTCCGATGTACAGCTGCAACAATACCTAGCGGAACCGATATAAGTGCCGCAAGAATAAAGCTGCAGATACTCAGAGGCAGCGTAACAGGAAGCCGTCTTACAATTTCTTGTCCAACTGGCAATTTTGTCAAATACGAAGTTCCGAGATTACCGTGCAGTAGTCCGCCTGTCCATTCCGCATACTGTACGACTACGCTTTTATTCAATCCCAAATCTTCTCGAGCTTGCTCAATATCCTCTGCCGTTGCCTCAATTCCAGAAAGGGTAAGTGAGGCATCACCCGGCAAAAGACGAAGAAGAAAAAAACAGACGCTCCCCGCAAGAAAAGTATATACCAGCAAAAAGAGCGTCCTGCGCAATAGAAAACGCAACATACTACCTACTTTTTCTCTATCTTTCCGACAAAAAATGATGAGTTTTTACCATTTACAGGATAGCCAGTTACATTTGCTACTGATACACGGAGCTGTGGATATAGGAATAACCAGCTGCTTGCTGCCTCTTCTGCTATTTTTTTAGCAATCTTTTTGTATATCGCAGTCTGTTCATCTGCAGAAGCAGCATACTGTGCGTCTTTTGCCCACTGCTGTACTTCCGCATTGTCATAGCCCCAGTAAAAGTTAGGGTTACTATACCAGAGCAAATCTCGGTCATTTACGTGTTCCTGCAAAGTAGCATCATAATCTTTGTTTTTAAATACAATTTCGTACCATGCAGATGGGTCAATAACCTTTATTTCAACAGTCACACCAATTTTTGCAAGATCGCTTTTAATTGCCTGTGCACTCAACTGATGAATTGCAGTTGCAGGGGTAACCAGCGAAAAGGTAAAACCATTGGGATAACCGGCTTCAGCAAGAAGCTTTTTAGCAGAATCAGGATCATAAGCGTTGATACTGCTCAAATCTTCATACCATGGATCTGATGGAGGAACAAAAGAACCTATAAGCTGTCCATAGCCATTCCATGCGGCTTTCAATACAGCAGCCTTATTTACACCACGACTAAGGGCCTGACGTACACGAGTATCGTTAAAAGGTGCCCGTTTGTCATTAAATGCAAATACCTGTTTTGTAGTTGAATTTCCTTCTGCAATGGTATATGTGGCATTACCACTAAATGATGCAAGCTGTTCAGGAGTATCAATATTTGTGATAAGGTCAATTTGTCCACCCAACAGTGCATTTGTCTCTGCATTGCTGTCAGAAAAATAAGTAAATACAACTTTTTTATTTTTTGGCTTATCACCCCAATAACCGTCAAAACGCTCAATAGATAGAGATGTACCAGATTGATAATCTACAAGTTTGTATGGACCAGTTCCGTTTGCAGTGGCACTGTTATCTTTAGTACCATTTTTTACAATCCAGACAAAAGTAGTATAATAATCAAATGACTGAGTACGCTGCTTAAGGTAAATTTTTACAGTATAGGTATCTGCAACTTCAATATGATCTATTACAGCAAGATCAGTTTTACGAGCCGCGTGTGATTCTGGTGACAAAGCTCTCTCATAGCTGTATTTTACATCCTGAGCAGTCAATTCAGATCCATCATGAAAGTGAACACCTTCACGTAACTTAAATGTATACACAGTTCCATCATCAGACACTGTGTATGTTGGTGACAAAGTTGGCAGTATGGATCCATCATCTTCAAGGCTCAAAAGAGGTTCATATACATTCCGATATAAAGCTTCCGTAATACCTGAACTACCACCAGCAATATTATTTAAACTAACAGGCGGATTTGTTGATCCAACATAAATTACAGCATCAGGATCAGATACAGTCGGTACAGCAGTTACTTTTGCAGCACTCTGTTTTTTTGCGCAACCAATCATAGTAAATATGGTACCCAATACAAGCGGTACAAGACCACCACTTATTTTTTTCATACTCTCTCTCCTAATCAATAGTATTACCTAGTTGCATAATAGGTTTTATAAAGATGTATGTCAAGTATTCTTAGTAAACGAGTAGGAAATAAAGAATGGTTCTGTATCATCTATCAATACATGTTTTTTAAATTGCAACTATCCATAACTTTATAGTCGCTATCAGGTTGTCCCTCGATGAGTAATATTTTTAAAAATGGGTTATTTTTTATAAAATTTTTCGTTTACAAATCAAACATATGGACATAGACTAAAACTACCAAACTTTTAAAAAAGACTTTGCACTTCTAAACATGTAAAAAATGTTTACCAACAAAAAGTCTATGGAGGTTTATTGTATGATAACTTTCTTTGTTGCGTTGGGTATCCTTATTGTAGGATACATCGTGTACGGTAATATTGTCGAAAAGGTTTTTAAACCTAATGACAACCCTACCCCAGCCATTGCAAATCCTGACGGAGTAGATTACATTCCTCTATCAACAGGAAAGGCTTTCCTTATCCAGCTCCTTAACATCGCAGGTCTAGGCCCGATCTTCGGTGCAATTTCTGGAGCCCTATGGGGACCTAGCGTCTACATCTGGATTGTTGCCGGAACATTGTTTGCCGGAGGTGTACACGACTTTTTGTCAGGTATGCTTTCAGAACGTAATGATGGTGCTTCCATTTCAGAAGTAACCGGTAAATACCTCGGACCTGCAATGCATACTGTTATGCGCATTTTCTCTGTCGTACTGCTCGTAATGGTTGGTGTTGTATTTATGGTAGGTCCTGCAGGTTTGCTTGCTCGCCTTACTCCTATAAATGTCAAGGTATGGACAGTTATCATTCTTTGTTACTACTTCCTTGCTACACTCTTACCAATTGACAAAATCATTTCAAAAGTATACCCACTCTTTGGTCTTTTGCTGATTCTCATGGCAATCGGTATTTCTATCGGTACCATCGCTCATTCAGCAGAGCGTCCAATGATGGAGTTTACCTTTAAGAATCTGTATCCAGGAAGCCTGGATGGATCAACAAAAGTACTCCCAATTTGGCCACTTATGTTTATTACCGTTGCCTGTGGTGCAATTTCAGGATTCCATGCCACCCAGTCACCAGTTATCTCACGTTGTATCAAATCTGAAAAAGACGGACGCCGCATTTTCTACGGTGCCATGGTTTCAGAAGGTATCATCGCTTTGATCTGGGCATCAGCTGCAGTTGCATTCTTCTGGAATAAAGACGGAGCTGGTACTGGTTTGTCTGCATTAAAAGCAATCGGTGGTGGTGGTCCAAACTCAGTTTACGAATTGAGTATTGCACTTCTTGGTAAAATTGGTGGTCCAATTGCCGTATTGGGTGTTATTGCTTGTCCTATCACTTCTGGTGATACTGCATTCCGCAGTGCACGTATGACATTGTTTGACTGGTTTAAACTTGACGAAAAGAGCATCAAAGTACGCTTGAGCGTTGCTGTTCCTCTGTTGCTCGTCGGTTATGCAATTTCTTTCTTAAACTACAATGTTGTATGGAGATACTTCTCTTGGTCTAACCAAACACTTGCTATGATCGTTTTGTGGGCTGGAGCTGTATACTTTGCAACAAACTATGAAGATCGCAACCGTTGTTGGCTCGCAGCAATTCCTGCAACATTCATGTCAGCAGTATCAATCACTTATTTGATGTATGCACCAGAATGCTTTAACCTTGGTTCAAAGGGAAGCACAGGTCTTACCACTTCATACATCGTTGGTATTATTGCTGCTGTTACATTCCTTGGCATCTTCCTGGCAACTGCATATCGCAATCCAAAAGCTAGTTTTGAACGCCAGCAAAAAGTTGTTATTGGTCGTAAAAACGCATAACACACAAGAATACGTCTAGTCAAGGTACGCTTGCTCAAGGCCTTGACTCAGCAAAAAAAGAGGCTGCCCATTGAGGCAGCCCTTTTTTATACATTCAGAATATGCTTTTAAGTCACTCTTAGTTTTTAATATATCCAGAATCCTCCAGATACTTACGTCGGGATATTACTAAATTGATCAGTTCCTGATACATATTGTAATCAACTTCCAAGGCAATAGGAAAAATAAAATATTCAGTTTCATCACAATAGCGCTCGATAAACTTAGGATCTGTAACAAACCCCAAGCTTATCATATTACTAATGCGGTCTGCACATTTTAGTATCTTTGCCCGTCTACTACCATTCTCAATAATACCACGAAGAAACTCTGCCTTTGTCTGGCCTTCTCGCTTTGTAACTTCAAGAACCAGTTCGTACACTTCTTTTCCCTGCTCATCCAAATTGATGATCTGGTTATGATCAAAACCTGGAATATCTTCAACAACATCATGGATAACAGAAGCCTTTAATAAAATGCTATCGATATATCCATAATCAATAAGGATACCCATCGTATCAATTTGATGGCGGAACATGTTACCACCTGCAAAGCGTGCTTTTCCGATAAGTGCAGTTGCCAGCTGCATATACGGAGCCAAAAAGATTCCCTTTAACTGGAGCATTGTTTGATTATCCATCTGTCCCGGTCTTTGTACATTCATACGAATCTTTTCTTTCATAAGCACACCCCTCATTACTTATCGGCAGATATTATGAAAGACTTTCAATATACGATGAAAGCTTTTCAATACGTCTCTTACTTTCAGCAAGTTTTTCCCGTTCAGAAGCAACGACTTCTGCAGGAGCATGTTCCACAAACTTACCATTCAGTTTAGCTTCTGAACGCTGTACCAACTTTTCTTCACTTTCAAGAGCCTTCTTAAAGCGAGCAACCAGTGCATCTTTATTTACAGAAGCATCGATAAGAATAAATGCCTCAAATCCTGTACCAACAGTACCAACAGAAGAAGCTGGCTTTTCATCAACAAATGTAACCTGAGCAATACCAGCAAGCAGACAAATCATATCTGTCTTTTCTTTGCAAACTTCAGCAGCACTGCCTGATATTACCTTTACCGCCAAATGAATCTTTGCAGCCGGATCAATACCACACTCAGTACGCAAACCACGAACAGAACTAATCAAAGATTTTAATGATTCAAAACGATCAGTAATTGTGCCATCAACACGGCTATCATTATTTTCTGGGAATGGTGCTGCTATCAACATGCCTTCATACAAGGAATTAGACAGTACCTTATTTGTACCACTAGCCTTGCGGTTCTTACAGATTTCTGCAAGAGGCAGCTTGCCATAAATTTCTTCTGTAACAAATGGCAAGAATGGATGTAACAGACGCAAACTTTCTTCAAGAACATTGAGCAATACCGATACTGCCCGGTCTTTTTCTGCATCATCTCCATTCTTAAATGACAGCTTAGTAGCTTCAACATACCAGTCACAGAATTCATTCCAGAAATACTCATAGATAGTAGAAGCTGCATCATTATAACGATAGCTTTCAAGAGCTTCTCGCTCTGCACGAGTAGCCTTATCAAGGCAAGCATAAATCCACTTATCCAATTCTGTCAAATCAGCATCAGTAACAGGAACTAATGTACGACCTTCCAGATTACCCAAAATATAGCGGCTGGCATTCCATACTTTATTTGCAAAACGGCTACCAAGTTTAAAGGAATCTTTATCAACCAGAATATCCTGCCCTTGTGCACACATAAACGACAACGTAAATTTAAGTGCATCAGCGCCATACATATCAACAATTTCCAATGGATCAATACCATTACCCAAGGACTTACTCATTTTTCGTCCTTGCTTATCACGTACCAGACCGTGAATGTAGATATCATGGAACGGAGCCTTGCCTGTAAATTCCAAACCAGCCATAATCATACGGCTTACCCAGAAGAAGATAATATCATAAGCCGTAACAAGAGCTGTCGTCGGATAGAATTTCTTTAAATCATCAGTATCCTGAGGCCAGCCCAGTGTACTAAATGGCCACAACCAAGATGAGAACCAAGTATCAAGAACATCAGGATCCTGCTTTAATTCCTCTTTTGCAGCACCACATTTAGGACAGGTACAAGGATCCTCTCGTGAAACGATTGTCTCACCACATTTTTGACAGTACCAGACAGGAATACGGTGTCCCCACCAAAGCTGTCTACTGATACACCAATCACGGATATTTTCAAGCCAACGCTGATAGGTATTTTCCCATTTACGTGGATAGAATACAATTTCGCCATCACGCCAAGCTTTGAGAGCTTTGTCAGCAAGAGGCTGCATCTTAACAAACCACTGATCACTGAGATATGGCTCAACAACAGTACCACAACGATAACAATGACCAACAGAGTGTGTTATTTTTTCTTCACCTTTGTACAAGCCCTGTGCCTGCAAATCAGCAATAATCAGTTCACGAGCTTTTGGACAAGTAAGTCCACGATATTTTTCAGGACAGTTTTCGTTCAAAGTACCGTCGGGATTTAATATATTGATAATTTCAAGATTGTTACGCTTACCTACATTCCAGTCGTTAGGATCATGTGCAGGAGTAATTTTTACCATACCGGTACCAAATTCTTTATCAACATAGGCATCGGCAATCAAAGGAATAACACGGTCAGTCAAAGGCAGTTTTAGCTTTTTGCCAACAATACCTTTATAGCGTTCATCTTCAGGATTTACAGCAACAGCAGTATCACCAAGCAACGTTTCTGGACGAGTTGTTGCAATTTCGATACGAGTAGATCCATCAGGTGCAGGTCCATCTGCAAACTCATACCAGATATGATACATAGCTCCTGGAGTATCTGTATGATCTACTTCATCATCAGCAAGTGCTGTACCACAACGTGGACACCAGTTAACCAAGTAATGACCTTTATAGATAAGACCACGCTCATACAATGTTACAAAGACATTACGTACTGCTTTTGATAAACCTTCGTCCATAGTAAAACGTTCTCGGCTCCAATCAACACTGTTACCGATACGACGTTGCTGCTTTACAATCGTAGCATGATGATCTTCTTTTACAGCCCAGGTACGTTCCAAAAATTTTTCACGTCCGAGATCGTTTCGTGTCTTTCCTTCTTTTTTTAGAGCACGCTCAACAACATTCTGTGTTGCAATACCAGCATGGTCAGTACCAGGAACCCATAATGTATTATCACCACGCATACGGTGATAGCGGACAACGATATCCTGAAGTACATTATTAAGTCCGTGTCCCATGTGAAGAACACCAGTTACGTTTGGCGGAGGAATAACTACTGTATAGGCCGGGTTGCCTTTTACATCGCGCTGTTCATGAACAGGAGAATCCTCATCGGAAACTGGTTTAAAATACCCTTCGTCCGTCCATTTTTTATATAAACGATCCTCAAAATCTTTTGGATTATATGCCTTTTCTAATTCAATGGCTTTCATAACAAACTCCTGTCGGCACCTCATTTGGTGTAGGAAAAAATCACTTTAAAAGTTCCCACTATTATAATAATTTTTAACAGGAGATACAATGTTATAAGCGACACCAGACACCAAACAAACCGTCGTTTACGGTATACGTATATTTTATAATAAGGGGATTCCCGCTTTGCTGCATTCTTGGCGCATACTTTCAGGCCAAGTACTTACCTGAGTTTCACCAATATGAGCTTTACGTAAAAAATACATACACAAGCGGCTCTGTCCAATACCGCCACCCATTGTTTGGGTCAGCTGACCAGCAAGCAATTTTTTGTGGAATTCAAGGTTTGAGCGTTCAGTACAAGCGCGTTCTTCCAGCTGAGCTTTCAAACTCTCTGGACTAACACGAATACCCATACTGCTCAATTCCATAGCACAATGCAATACTGGATTCCAAACCAACAAATCACCATTTAATCCCACATGGCCATCTTCAGTCTTTGTAATCCAGTCATCGTAATCAGGAGCACGTCCGTCATGAATACTGCCATCAGGAAGCTTACCGCCAATACCCATAAGAAAGACCGCTCCGTACTGCTCGCACACTTTGTTTTCACGTTCTTTCGGTGTCAATGACGGATATTGCCGCTGTAAGTCGTCTGCATACAAGAACGTAATGTTTTTTGGCAACACCGGCTGTATCTTTTCATACCGATCATAAATATAAAACTCAACTTTTTTGAGACAGGTATAGATTTTCTGCACCTGTTCCTTTAAATAAGCAATAGAACGATCTGATGGCTCAATTGCCATTTCCCAATCCCACTGATCGACATACAATGAATGCATATTATCCAATTCTTCATCAGCACGAATAGCATTCATATCAGTATAGATACCAAATCCTGGACGAAGATTCAGTTCCGTAACTTTTACACGTTTCCATTTTGCAAGTGAGTGGACGATTTCCATCTGGGTTTCACCCATATCTTTTACAGGAAACCGTACGGGACGCTCTACACCGTTAAGATCATCATTAAGACCGACTCCTGAAGGGACAAACAATGGAGCCGTCACCCGAGTCAAATTAAGTCCAGTAGAAAGTGAAGTTTGAAAAAAATTCTTTATTGCAACAATTGCATGCTCTGTTTCTTTTACAGACAATAACGCTTTATACCCTGCAGGCAGTTGTATATGAGACATGTTAGCTCCTCCGAAAATATACGCATATCTTACACCGATATATATTTATGATTCAAGGGTACAATCAAAAAACTGAAGTTCTTATACAACTCTATAATTGTCAGTTTTATATAATGATGATACAGTTTATAGATATGAAGTATGTTTTGTTATGCACCTGTACTATGCTTATCCTTTTTAGTGGCTGTATGATAACCAGACAAATAGAGGAGATCCCTGAAGAAGTACAACCACCTGCTACAGAATTACGAGGTGTATGGTTTTCGTACTTTGACTGGGATGCATTACCAAAAGAAGAGTCTTCGTTTAAAGAAGCAGTACAAACACTTGTAGACACCGTCAAAAATAACGGACTTAATGCCATCTTTCTTCACGTCCACAGTCATAGTGATTCCTATTACCTCAAATCAACATACTTTCCTATGTCAAAATATGCTTCTGGTGCTATAGGCATACAGACATCCTACGATCCTCTCGAAATAATCATACAAATAGCGCATGCCAAAGGCATACAAATTCATGCATGGATAAATCCATATCGTATTGGATCGGTTTCCTTGTTTGATGAATTACCTGATGATAGCATAGTTCCACTGTGGTGGAAGTCTGATACACATCATCGCAACGTCCTTTTTCATAAAAATCAGTACTACCTAAATCCTTCAAGCCAACAGGTACAAGCATATCTTGTTGCAACCATTACAGAGCTCTGCCAAAACTATGACATAGATGGCGTACAGTTTGATGATTATTTTTACCCGTTAATAAATGACAACGATCCTGCTCTTTCATTTGATAAAACTGATTATGAGCAATCTGGCAGTACAAAGTCTTTAACTCAATGGAGACGTGATGCTGTATCAACTTTTATCCAGCAGGTACATACTGCCGTACATAACGAAAAACCCGACTGCCTCTTTGGTATCAGTCCCGTCGGTAACATATCCAATCTACGAAGTACACAGCAATATCTTACCGATATCGATACCTGGCTTTCAGATGCAAGTCATATAGATTATATCATGCCCCAAATTTATTGGGGCTTTGAGCCGCGTCTTGGTAATGGTGAAGTTGCTCCATGGGCTTTTGAAAACTGCCTAGAACAATGGAAGGCTCTCACCAATGAAAGCCCCGTAGCCTTGTATGCAGGTTTAGCACTCTACCATGCAGGAACAAATGTAAAAGATGGAAACTCAACAAGCGAATGGATATCTTATAGTAATATCATCGCACGGCAAATTGCCATATGCCAATCAGATACACAAGTACAAGGCTTCTCGCTCTTTGACTATAGAGATATGTTCAAAGATTCAGCTGCACAAGAGATGGAAAACATACGTACTTTGTTATGTACAGAACAATGAATACAAAAACACTTACTTTTAGAATAACCATACTATCTGTTACTTCTTCACTTTTACTGGCACTCCTCATCACCATTTTTAGTTCTATTTGGTATAAATCCTATATACGCCAAAATACCATACATGCTACGGAGTTTAATTTACAATTTATACAAAGCATTTCTGAACAACAAATTTCTTCTATATTACAGCTGATACGCTGGTGTAACACAAGCTCCCAGCTCACCGACTACCTTGACAGTGATTATTCTGACAACAACACAACCCCTACCAAGCAGGCCCTTGAAATCTATGACAGGGTTTTAGAGCAAGTACAAAACTGTCCAGCTTCGTATTATATCTGTCGTTTTGTCATAACCGATCTCCATGGCAAAATCATACAAACAGGAACCCATACCCAGCAAAGCATACCACTCAACGCAACAGTGCTACAAAAACTACTTACTTTTGCCGACCAAAAAGTACAATGCAACATGCTCATTCCCGATCCGCTGAGCTTCGACTCCGGTGAATATGTCATTCCCATCATGCAACCTATAACCAATGTCTATTCAAAAAAAATCATTGGTTATGTCTATATAAGTATTTCCGCAGATCTCTTTATCGACTCTCTCAAAAACTATCATCAAGACAAAGATACTTCATTTTATCTTTCACTCGATAATGCCATATACCAATTGCAAGACAGTACCATAAAACAAAGTTACATCGATTTTGACCACGCACATACCATACGAGCTAAAACAATAAACAGCCATACAAAAACAGGCTACGTCTATATGGGTAAACACAAGCAATTATTTGTAAGCTATCCTTTTTCTTCGTTTCCTATAAACTATACTCAAGTACTCTCACAAAAGCAAAACACTCAACAAACAATCTTTTTTATGCAAGTGATAACTTCTATTGTCATAGCGCTTGCTCTTTTTGCTTTTGTACTCCGTCGCTTGTTTACACTCATTATCACCGTACGCGTTCATCGACTACAAGAGCGACTCCAAGCAATTTCCGATGGGGACTTTTCACTAGATAACACCATCGAGTGGGAAGATGAACTTGGAAGTATTGGCAAAGGTATCAATACCATGGCAAATAGCATACAAAACCTACTCTCAATTAAAATCGCCAATGAAAAACAACGCCAGGAACTAGAGTACAAGATGCTTCAAAGTCAAATCAATCCACACTTTTTATATAACACTCTTAACTCTATCCGATGGATGGCAACCATTCAAAATGCTCCAGGTATTGCAGAGATGGTAACAGCCCTTGCAAGCCTATTAAAAAATATCTCCAATACTACCGCACAAGAAATATCCTTACATGAAGAACTCAATCTTCTCGATGATTATTTTGTTATCCAAAAATATCGATATGGGGGTTCCATTTCACTGTCAGTCACCTTTGAGGATAAGTCATTGCGTGATTGCCAGATTCCCCGTTTTACACTCCAGCCAATCATTGAAAACGCTATCTTTCATGGTATAGAACCTAAAGGAACAGCTGGAGAGATTACCATAACCATAAAATCATGCAATAATGGAGATACACAAATTGACGTCAAGGACAATGGAATTGGCATGTCTGAAGCAACCATTGCAAATGTACTATCAGATCAGAATACCAATAAAGGTAGTCTCTTCCGACATATAGGGCTGGCAAATGTCCACAAACGTCTCCAATATGCATTTGGTACAACCTATGGTTTATCAATTGTAAGTAAAGAACAAGAATATACTATTATAACAGTACGTATTCCAGGCCCATCAGGCAGAGGTACAAAATGATAAAAGTGTTAGTTGCTGATGATGAACTACTGGTATTAGTCGGCATTAAGTCAATGATAGACTGGGCAGCTCTCGATATGGAGATAGTTGCCACAGCACATAATGGAGCAGAAGCTCTTGCAGCCATCGATACCAAACACCCGGATATCGTACTCATGGATATCAATATGCCCATAAAAAATGGACTGGAAGTTGCAAAAGAATGCCGCCAAAAATATGGGCAACTGCCTGCAATAGTGTTTTTAACAAGCTATGAAGATTTTTCATTTGCAAAAGAGGCAATACAACTCCAAGCTATCGATTATTTAGTCAAAATTACACTTACTCCAGACATACTTACTGCATCAATGAAAAAAGCTCAAGCATTTGTTAAAAATTGTAAAGGTACATCACCACAAAGTGTTTCTGATAAAAGTGATTTGTTTATAGATAGATTCTTCTTACGCTTATTCAATAAAAATTTTGACTCTCCCCTACAAGTAGAACAGCAATCAAAAGAACTGGGAATCGTTTTTACCGGTGACCAATATACGGTAGTACTATGTGAGTTGGTATACAAACAAGATAGGGAACTGGCAAAAGAAACACTCACCAAACTCTATGCCAGTACACTACAAACCTGTCAGGAAACCGTAAGTAAATACTGTCCTTGTATCGTCACAGGACTTGATCCCCAACACTTTGCCATAACTTGCATGACTCAGACAGACCAATCTCAAGATATTGCAGATATCATGAGTCACATGAAAGAAATTCTCTTTTCGTATTTTAGTGTCGATTTACTCTGTACAATTGGGACAACCGTATCACAAATTTTTGATATTGCATTATCCTACCAAAGCATAAATGGTTCAGGCGATACACCTACAAAACATGCCACAGAACAAGAACCTATCGTATATGCTGCAGATATGCAGGTGGCAAATTATAAAGACCATATCATAGAAAACGTACAGGACTTTATTAAAACAAATATCACAAAACGGCTTTCGCTCAACGATATTGCTCAGGAGTTTGGCTTTACCCCTAACTATGTCAGTCAACTCTTTGCAAAATCATGTAAAATTGGCTTTGTTGAGTATGTTACCAATGAAAAAATTACCGCCGCAAAACGTATGATTGTCCAATCTCCTGATATTAAAATCTATGAACTTGCTGATCGGCTCGGTTTTGAAAGTGCTTTCTACTTTAGTACGGTATTTAAAAAAATCGAAGGGTGTTCCCCAAAAGAATATAAAGAGTCTGTCATGAAAAACAATAAGCAAATCTAATTTCTCAGTTTAAATAATAGTTTTATTCAAAAACAACCGTAATATCGGTAGTATACGTAATACATATACGATAAATTGTTTTAGGCCAGCTTTGCAGCAACCGAGCATCAGTTAACTCAATCGGTTCAACCGTTACAGATAGTTTTTTATCACTTGCAGATGTGTACCGTATAGTTCCTACCATATCAAGTA
>JAILIC010000049.1 GCA_024695475.1 Treponema sp. | reverse complement strand
AATAGAATAAGAAAAACGATTTTTTCATAGCGTATTCTGTGTGTCATGCCAAGTTATCCTTTTAATACCTTGCGGTATAATTTGCTTATTCCAAAACCCGCAAATGTCGTAATCACTCTATCAAGAATCGTTACGGGTATACGGCCTATAATTGCGGATGTCAAAAAATCAAGGTACTCGCCATTAAAGGCAAAAATAATTTTGTTAAAATTCCAGTCCTTTTGAAATAAATTGGCTACAAAATAGTTTATACATCCCGAAACAATGGCACAAGCAAGTCCTGCAAAAACGGAAGCCGTAAACAGATACAAAAATGTTATGTTAACGCCTTTTGTTAAATTTTCCTTTTTGTAGATAAAAGCCCAAGCGACAAGGATAATCGTTAAAGCAGATAATACATACAAAAAAGTATAATCGGTTTTTCCATACAACACTTGCAATTTGATGCAGACCAGTGTGATAAACAAGAGATATTCAATAAACGAAGCAACAGGACCAAACAAGAACAAAGCGGCTATCATAAAAATGGTGTCAAAGAAAAGCGGAGATTGTAACACGTCCTGAAAAAAGGTGGTAACACATAAATCTCCCACACTAAAAAGCACAACCGTAAGGACAACGGTTAAAAAATGTTTGCTTTCAAATTGTGTTCTTGATTTGTTCTGCATAAAAGTAGTATAGCAGATTTAGATATGATTGTTTCAGTGCGTTTTACGCACCACTTTTTCTCGAGTCACCCATAGGGTCGGGGTACGCGATGTGTGTGACTCGGGGTGCGACCGCCCCAGAGGGACTGGGCGGAACAAATCCGCCCAATCAACGGTTATGCCAGACGCTCGGCAATGTTATCAATAAACTGCCAGGAGTCTAAAACAGCCTTAGGAGCTTCTGTTGCAATACGTGCAATATCACCAGTCATGTAACCGTCAGCAATAAGCTGCACCGTTGCTTCTTCCAATTTTTTTGCAAAAGCGACCAAGTCTAGAGTACCATCCAGCTCACCACGCTTAGCCAAAGCACCAGTCCAAGCAAAAATAAGGGCAACAGGATTTGTTGAAGTCTTTTCGCCTTTGAGATAGCGATAATAATGCTTTTGTACCGTACCATGAGAAGCTTCAAACTCATATACACCATCAGGGTTAACCAGTACGCTCGTCATCATGGCAAGACTACCGCAAGCGGAAGCTACCATATCACTCATGACGTCACCATCGTAGTTTTTACATGCCCACAGCATACCACCGTCACTCTTCATGACGCGAGCTACGATATCATCGATTAAGGTATAAAAATAGGTCAGCTTGTTCTGCTCAAACTTTGCCTTAAACTCTGCATCATAGATAGTTTGGAACAATTCCTTAAAACGACCATCGTATGTCTTAGAAATAGTATCTTTTGCACCAAACCAGACATCAACCTTTTGATCCAACGCATACTGAAAACAGCAGCGTGCAAAATTACTGACGGACGCATCAAGGTTATGAACTCCCTGTATGACGCCAGGACCTTTCATTTCCATAATGGTCTTACGAATCTCTTTGCCATCAGCTCCCGTAAATACCAGCTCGGCTTTACCAGGACCAGGGGTTTGTATTTCACAGTTCTTATAGACATCACCATAAGCATGGCGACCAAGAATGATAGGCTTTTTCCAGCAGGAAACAGTTCCCTGCAAGTTTGAAACTAAAATCGGCTTTCTAAATACCGTACCATCCAGTTCCGAACGGATGATACCATTAGGGCTTGGAGTAAGATGCTTAAGGTTATACTCTTCTTTACGTGCCGCATTAGAAGTGATTGTTGCGCACTTTACACCAACACCAAGACGTCTGATTCCCTCAGCAGCTTGATAGGTGATTGCATCATTTGTTTCATCGCGATTTTGGATACTTAAATCATAGTACTCAGTTTTTAAATCAATAAAAGGCAGCAATAGTTTTTCTTTAACTACTTTCCACAAAACCCGTGTCATTTCATCGCCATCAAGCTCTGCAATGGCATTCTTCATCTGTATCTTACTCATGTTCCTCAGTATATAAAAAAATCAATAATTATGCTATAGTTTTCGCATAATTATGCATATTTATTCAAAATGATATTGCAATTATACAAAATAATAGCTACAGTATGTACTATAAAAACGACGACGGAGCACATGTATTATGGTAAAACTGTATGAAAAAGGCGCGTATCTCTTACACGGGACAGACATTATTGATGAAACTGACACCAGTAAGGTACAGCAGATTACTAAATCAAAAGAAGAAGCAAAAAAAGGAACCATAACCTATTCTATTTTGCAATCTCATAACAAATCTTCTGACATGCAACACCTCAACTTGGCTTTTGACGCCATGGCATCTCACGATATTACGTATGTCGGTATCATTCAAACAGCACTTGCTTCCGGCATGACCAAGTTTCCGCTGCCGTATGTACTTACCAACTGTCATAACTCCCTTTGTGCTGTTGGCGGTACTATTAATGAAGATGATCACGTTTTTGGCTTGTCTGCCTGTAAAAAGTTTGGAGGTATTTTTGTTCCTCCTCATATCGCTGTCATCCACCAATACATGCGTGAAATGATGGCTTCCTGTGGCAGCATGATTCTTGCCTCTGACAGCCACACCCGTTACGGTGCCTTAGGAACACTCGCTGTCGGTGAAGGTGGTGGTGAGCTGGTAAAGCAATTACTGCAAAACACCTATGATATTGCCTACCCACAAGTTGTCGGCGTATACCTGACAGGAAAACCATCTCCAGCAGTAGGTCCACAGGATATCGCCCTAGCCATTATTGGTGAGGTATTCAAAAACGGATATGTTAAAAATAAAGTCATGGAATTTGTCGGACCTGGAATCTCAAACCTGACAACCGATTACCGTAATGGTATCGACGTCATGACTACCGAAACAACCTGTTGGTCATCTGTATGGAGAACAGACGAAAAGACAAAGACTTATCTCACCGTTCACGGTCGTGAGTCCGCCTATAAAGAACTTAATCCACAGGACGTTACCTATTACGATGGCATGATCTACATTGATTTGGCAACAATAAAGCCAATGATTGCACTCCCATTCCATCCAAGTAACACCTACGAAATTGACGAATTCAACGCCAATGCCGGAGATATCTTACGCTCAATCGAAAAAGACGTGGAATCAAAATTCAAGGGCGTACAGCTCCATCTGACTGACAAACTGAAAAATGGTAAATTACAGACTACACAAGGTATTATCGCCGGTTGTGCTGGAGGTTCTTATAGCAATATCATGGAGGCAGCTCACATACTTTCTGGCAAATACTGTGGTAACGATTACTTTAGTCTTTCAGTATATCCTGCCTCACAACCAGTCTATCTGGAAATTGTAAAAAATGGAGCTGCGGCCGCACTCATGGAATCAGGAGCTACTCTCAAAACAGCATTCTGCGGTCCATGTTTTGGGGCCGGTGATACTCCAGCAAACGATGGTTTCAGCATCAGACACTCTACTCGTAACTTTCCAAACAGAGAGGGATCAAAGCCTGGTAATGGACAGCTTGCCGGTGTTGCACTTATGGATGCTCGTTCTATTGCCGCTACCGCAGCAAATGGCGGTATTCTCACTTCTGCAGAAGCTTTTGCCGAAGTCTGGGATGCACCAAAATATCATTTTGACAGCAATGTCTATGAACATCGCGTATATAATGGTTTTGCAAAATCAAAAGAATCGGAAGAACTTATTTATGGTCCAAACATTAAGCCATGGCCAAAGATGAAGGCATTATCTAATGCCGTTATCCTCAAAGTATGTTCAAAGATTCTCGATCCTGTTACTACTACTGACGAGCTGATTCCTTCTGGTGAGACTTCGTCTTACCGCTCAAATCCGTTAGGACTGGCAGAGTTTACCTTAAGCCGCCGTGACCCACAGTATGTCGGTAAGGCAAAAGCAGCTTTCAAGGAAGAGCAGGAACTCAACACCGTTGTTTCATATATCAATAAAATCCCTGGTTATGAAAAACTGACCGGCAATGATATCGAAAGCGGTTCAATGATTTATGCCGTAAAACCAGGTGATGGCTCTGCACGTGAACAGGCAGCAAGCTGTCAGAGAGTACTCGGCGGTTTGGCAAATATCGCCCAAGAGTATGCAACAAAACGCTACCGCTCAAATGTCATTAACTGGGGTATGATTCCATTCCAAATGAAAGACTTGCCAGAATTTGATGTTGATGATTACATTTTTGTGCCTGACGTTCTCACTAATCTTGATAGAGAGGAACAGAATTACAAGGCCTACAGCATCAATGCAAAAACTGGCAATTATACGGAATTGTCATTAACTATTGCACCTTTAACTCCAGTAGAAAAGGAAACAATTAAAGCTGGCTGCCTTATAAACTACAACAGAAAAACTGCCGGACTTTGAAAATTCCGAAAAGCTGTGGTATCATAGATACTATATAGTAATTATTAAGCTAGGGAGGCTTTATGAAAAAAATTTCAGCACTGCTTTTCGTGGCACTCGTATCACTCACCGTCTGTGTCATGTCAGCAACAGCTCAGGCAAACCAGACCTTTGATCTTACTAAGGGGGTACAGGCAGTTCAATCAAATGTAGACACAAGCCAAATTCCAACTGGTAAGTGGCTTGATGAAAAATGGGACGGTCTGTGGGTTATTGAACAGGGCGGCAACTTCAAGCTCTACAAAAATGGGGAGCTTGTATTTGACTTTACAGGCAAGATGAAAGACTTAAAGGTAAGCGGAAACATTACCAGCGGTCTGACCGTCACCTTCAGCTGCGATGAAACCGAGCGTGATTACACCTTTACCAAAGGCGTATCCCTGAGCAAAGATCTAGAGCTCACCGTAAACAACCATGGATTAAACAGGCAGCATAAAGCCACCATAAAATTCCAAAACTAGAAAAAAAAGGACTGTTCCAAACTTTGCAGGAACAGTCCTTTTTTATAAGCAACATAACGTCTTTTGCTATTGATTACAGATTGATAATTCTTATCAACCTGAAAAACGGCTGTGTCAAGGCTTTTAGCAAAGCGTGCCTTAATCAGACGTATTTTTTTCCATCCAATCTTTGATACCCTTTACAATATCAGCATCGATATCGTGCTCCACTCGACAAGCATTTTCTTCAGCCTGTTCTTCTGAAACTCCGGTAATCTTCTGTAAAAACTTAGTCAGTAAACGATGACGACTATAGACATCACTTGCCTTTGCCATGCCTTTATCGGTCAACTTAATCATATTTCCTAAGTCAAACCAAATATATCCATCATCTTTTAAGATAGACATAGCCCTACTGACACTCGGTTTTGAAACATGTAACTGATTGGCTACATCAACAGAGCGAACAAATCCATGCTCCTGCTGCAAACGTAATATTGCTTCTAGATAATCTTCACCTGATTCGTACATATAGATAGTATACTATCTTTTTAATAAAAAAGAAAGAAAAAAAACAGTTGTTACCAGTACCTAATCATAACAGAGATTTATCAAAGTACAACATTGCATTTTATGCAGTTTTTTTGTATAGTATAAAATAATCTTACCATGGTTTTTTCAAGCATCACATTTTTACTATACTTTTTTCCGGTAGTATTTATCGTTTACTACCTATTATCATTTTCTCGTGTCTGTCAAAATATCTGGTTATTACTAACCAGCTTGTTTTTTTATGCATGGGGAGAACCTGTCTATGTGCTGCTGATGATTGGTTCCATCTTTTTTAACTGGATGTTTGGTCTACTCATAGGAGCAAATGAAAACCAACCTTTTTACAGAAAACTCTATCTTATCATCGCCTGTATACTTAATTTAGGAGTTCTCGGTATATTCAAGTATTCTGCATTTATTGCAGACACGATTAACAGGCTGCTTTTATTGGATCTTATTCCTATACTCCATTTTAGGCTCCCGATTGGTATTTCATTCTTTACTTTTCAGGCTCTATCGTATGTTATCGATGTATACCAGAATAAGGCATATCCACAAAAAAATCTCTTTGCCATAGCCCTCTATATTTCGTTTTTTCCGCAATTGATAGCAGGTCCTATAGTACGCTATACAACCATAGAAGATCAAATCTACAACCGCAAAGAAAGCTGGGATCTTATTGTCTCAGGCATTTGCCGCTTATCCGAAGGACTGATAAAAAAACTACTTTTGGCAAACAATCTTGCCATTATAGCTGATACCATATTCAATCTGACAAAAGACGGAGACGGTTCTGTTGCAGTACCAGCACTGCTTGCCTGGTTAGGAGCGCTCGCCTATTCATTACAGCTGTTCTACGATTTTAGTGCGTATTCTGACATGGCGATTGGATTGGGTATGATGTTCGGCTTTACTTTTCCTGAAAACTTCCGCTATCCGTTTGCTGCCAGTTCCATCCGAGAGTTCATGTCAAAGTGGCATATATCGCTGACCACCTGGTTTACCCAATACGTCTACAAACCGCTTGGCGGCTCACGAAATGAAAACCAAGATAAAATGGTCAAAAACATGTTTCTTGTCTGGGTACTTACTGGTTTATGGCATGGAGCCGCATGGACTTATATAGGCTGGGGTGTATTCTATTTTTGCTTTATCCTCTTTGAAGTCATAGTCAAAATGGATCAATCAGCCGCGCATCCGATAATACGCCATCTCTATGTCATTATCGTAACACTCCTTGCCATGGTCATATTTAGATGTGAGAATGGTATACAACTACTTGTGTACCTCAAAAACATGGTTTGCTTAAACAAAAACGGATTTCTGAGCAGTACAGCCCTCATGTTTATCAAGGAATATGGTATTGTACTCGCTTTTGCAATACTCTTTTCTATACCAACAAAAGATTTTATCGCAGACAAACTGGCCTATAGTACCAGCGGAAATATGATCCTGATAAGCTCACAAATTGCATATATAGTGTTTATGCCGTTGCTCCTTGTTTTTTGTATCGCCGTTTTGGCAAAAGGTGCATATAATCCATTTATCTACTTTAACTTTTAGGGTTATTACAAAGCAATATGAATTGGTATCAAAAGGTTTTTGCAGTTATCTTTCTCATCCTTCTCATAGGTTTTGGTGGTGCCAATGTTTTTTTTAAGTACCAGATCATCATCGATGAGATAGAAAGCCAGGAAATAACCGATCTCAAAAATTCTCAAAACTATAAAACAATTACACATACTCTCGACAACATATTAGCTAATAATCTTCTCGGAAAATATGGCTGGAATGAGCTATTCGGCTTGGTATGTCGTGCCATCGGTAAAAACGAAGAAAATAATTTTACCTACGTACGTGACAAGCATGATTTTTTATATGCCGGCAACTTTTGGAACACCTCCCAGATCGAAGCTTCAGAACTTGCACTGCGTGTCAGACGCCTTATGGATCAGACAAAGCCAGAGGGGACACAAGTAATCGTCTTGATGTATCCGACCAAATATAACGAAGCCTGGAGCCATGGTTATTATGGTATTCCCTACAATGACATGAACTACTTTGCAGACGAAGTACTGATCTATTTTAGACGATACAACGTCAACTACATAGATTTTAGGGAAGTATTTATCAATCAAGGCATGACGATGGATGACATCTTTTATCGTACCGATCACCACTGGACGATACCAACAGCCTTTTTTGCAACTGGCGTCATCATCGACCACTTAAACAAAACGTGCAACGCAAATCTTGACCCTACTGGTAAGTACCGGGATATCAATAACTACACAACAGAAACCTATGAGCAAATCTACATGGGCTCACAAGGTCGCGAAACCGGTGTCAGTTATGCAGGACTTGATGATTATACGTATATCTACCCCAAATTTCCCACGTCGTTCAAATATACAGCTCATTTCCGCAACGGTAAAAAGGAAGAATCCTCAGGCTCTATTCTCGATACGTTGATAAGCCGCAAGTACCCAGACTACAGTAACGTATACGCCCGTGAATTAAACAACAGTTATCTTCACGGAGTTTGCTTAAGAGATGACATCAACAATGAATTACAACAGGGAGGAACAAATGTACTCTTTATACGGGACTCCTATTCTTCTCCTGTTGCAACGTTTATGGCACCCATGTTTAACAGGACAGATTTAGTCTGGGCATTGTATTTTACCCCTAAAGACATCGATAAAGTGTTAAAAAGCGAGCATTATGACTATATTTTTGTCGCACTCGCCATCGATAATTTTACAAATGAAGGTTTTCCATTCGGGATAAAAAAAGCAACGGAAGAGGAGCAAAAGTAATGGCTATAGCAGCAGATGTCAGTCGTGTTGAAAAAAAATTCGTTCTTACCACAGCAGTAGCAGAAAACCTCTTTGCAAAGCTCCGTCAGATATTGCCCGGTGATGACTATTCAGGATATAATCCTTATTATGTAAGATCGTTATATTTTGATTCTTTTAAGAATGACGATTACTGGGATAAAGTAGCAGGTATTGAGCTTCGTAAAAAAATACGTATAAGAGTCTACAATGCCGAAAAAAGCGTCATAAAGCTGGAAGTAAAACAAAAAGAAGGCGAAAATCAGCGCAAACGTTCACTGACCATTGCCCATGACGAGGCTTTGGATATGATTAATGGCAATGTAGATTTTCTTTTAAAACGAGAAGACTCGATTGCTCAGGACATTTATTACATCTTCAAAACGGAGTTATATCAGCCAAAATGTATCGTGCAGTATAAGCGTAGAGCTTTTGCCATACCAACTAATAATATCCGTATTACTTTTGATAGTGAGATTACTTCGTCTGAAGGACATTTTGATTTATTTGATTCCTTTCCAGGGGTGGTCTACCCAGTCGAGAGCAAAAATGTTGTCATACTGGAAGTAAAATATAATCACTTTTTACTGAGTTATATCAAAGACGCACTACAGATGTGTGATGCAGTAGAAAGTGCATATAGTAAATACGTAACCGCCAGAATGTTTAGTCTGGGCTAAAAATATATAAGGGGAAGTTACATGAAAAATGCACTCTATCAGTATTTAGCAACACAAGGTGGAAAACTTTCTACCGAGGAAATACTTGTCAGTTTTATAGCTTCAATCGTTATCGGGGCAATCATTTTTTTATCATATCGTTTTTCACATTCTGGTACGGTATACAGTGCAAAATTTAACGTATCGCTCTTTATGCTCACACTCATAACTACAATGGTTATGACAGTTATCGCCAACAACGTTGCACTTTCTTTAGGTATGGTCGGTGCTTTATCTATCGTA
>JAILIC010000016.1 GCA_024695475.1 Treponema sp. | reverse complement strand
AGTTTCTACAACTTCACCTTTTTTAAATTTTGTAAAATCAGACATTGAAGTATCTCTTAATTCAATTTCCTTTTTTACAATAAATTCTAATTCTTGACTAATTATTTTTGTAAACAAACACATTATGAATATTGTTAAAATTCTTTTTTTCATTTCTAACTCCTGTTGTCATACCTATCTAAGCTAAGCCCTTTGTCCAGACATTTTGTCTGAAAAATAACGAATTTCATGCAGCCATCTTTTTGATGATTGCAGAAGGAAAACTTCCTTCCCTGTATACTTCGTCAGGAGTTTTGAAATCCAAGCCCTGATGAATTCTTTCTTTGTTGAAGAACTTTACAAATTCCCCAAGCAGTTTCCGGAGTTCTTCTTCAGACCTGTAATCCCGAAGAAAAATCCATTCATATTTCAGTGTACGCCAGGTTCGCTTCGCAAAGTACGCCTGCGGCACTGCTACAATCCCTTGCCCGAGAAAGCTCACAGGAGAGAATTTTTTTTTACAAGGGATTGCGATTCTTCATTTATTTCTGATAGCCTCCATAAAACAGCATTAGATTCGTTTTATGTACATGTAAAGAAGTTCACGAATATAATTCATGATTAGTTACTAACAGAATCACTTACATATTCTCCATACACTTTAATTTCACTAATACATGTATCATCATAATCTGTACCAGGATAAACATCGAGTATAATTAATTGCATTACGATAAACGGAGAGCTATAAATATTATCATCTCTTGTATTTATGATAAAAGAAAAATTTTGTTTATCTATTGAATCTTTAAAATCTATTATATTTTCATAAATAATTATAGGTTCATCTTTTATTTTAGTGGAATTTTGTCCAACGGAGATTGGAGTATCATAAAAAGCAATTTTTGCTTTTTTCACTCTATTATTTTTAAGAAAAAGATTTTCACTTTTACAATAACCATTATTTACCGACAAAAAAACCTGTATTCCATCCTTTTCAATAGATTCTTGATAATTAAAGTTTTCAGAATCTTTTGTGCATACGTATTCCATAATATATTCATTGATACCACTACCAGAAACACCTTCAACCCATGCAGTTTCTAAATTATTATCAAAAGCTTTGTCCCTATCATAGAAATCAGAAGTTTTATTTTTCTCCTTTAATACTGAGGAACAACTTAAAGTCCAGTTTGTTCCATACGGAAGTGTACTCCAAAACTGATTTATTGCTTTTTTTACAAAGGCATAATCATTTTCTTCACAAAACAAACATATACTTTTTAGTAAAATAAAAATAAATATAACTTGTTTTTTCATATTTTCTCCTATTGTTTTAATGTACAGCCCCATTTTGTATCAAAGTTCCACTTACTAAATGGATACTCTACAAAAGCCCCAATATTATCTGTACAATATGTTGAACCGGAAATATCCCCTGTATTTCTATTTCTTCCTGTGATTCTGGCCCCACATTCCCCACGGAGTCTTGATGTATGTGATGTCGGTTGCCATAACCTGATTTGAAAAGCGAATGAACTTGTTGCGGAGAAGATACGGAAACTTGCCGTATGGTGCTTTTCCACTTCTTGTCGTCTTGAAAACCGGCTTCTGGCCTTTGATTTCAAGCTCCTGGTAAAGATTCCTGATATATTTCTCATTTGCCCAGTCCAATCCGAGCTTATTCTTCAGATGCATCGACATCTTTTTGTAGCCGTAGGTCTCATACGTAAGCCATTCGTCAAAAACCTTCTTTGCACGCTCAAGCCTGATTTTGTTTTTTTTCTGCCTTTCTTAGCTGCTTAGCCTCCCGGTTTTTAAGGTTTTCGTGATAGTCTGAATTTCGAGTTTAGTTGAGAATTTACAAAAAAAGCGTAAATCTTTAAAATTTTAATCACCACAAAAAAAATCAAAAAGAGTTACGCTTATGTATGAACAAATTTACAACTTAACCAGCATGTTCTTCAAGTGCCTTAAAGGAAATTTGATGTATGAATTTCTTATTTCAAAATTCAATGGAAAACGAGGGCCTAAAAGACAATTAAGCCTTGTGCAGATTGTCGCGCAGAAATACATTACATGGATTCCACGCCAATAACAGTCTGCCAGAATAATAAAATTTACTCGCACAAAGTAACAAAGAGCATCGTAAAAAGAACATGAACAGGCTTATGAGCCGCTTTGAATGCTATCATATCAAGCACAGAAGCATCATATAGCATCGTTGCTTACATGATTAACCGCAATCTTGACTTTTATCAAAATTTTTTCAGATTGCGGTTAATTTAGAAAACTCGAATTTCGGGCTATTTAACTCATTATAGAATATTTGTACAGAAGTAATTATAATTTCAGAAATATCTCGATATTATCGTAAAAAAGCTAACAAAACTTCAAAGCGGATTTTGCGTTCAAGCCGTAAAACCATTTAAGAAAATTGTAACACGAACGCCCGCTACTTTGGACTCGAGAATAAATATGGAGAAAAATATGAAAAATAAAATAATACTTCTTTTTGCACTTTTTTTGTTTGTATCTTGTAAAACAATGAATTACGAAGTTTCTCTTGATGGTTGGGCAGGTGTTAAAGAAAGCAAAATAATTGAGCTTGATAACATCACGCTTGACGGCGAGAGTTTTATAAAAATTCCCTTCTTGGACGATAATAAAAAGCCGCTCAAGAATTACAAATGTACTGTTTATGTTTTATACTATACCCCAGAAAGCTATGAGGCAATGAAGGAAATTTCAAAGGAAGAACTTGAAACAAGTGACAAAATCGGCCGGATTCGTGCTGTGATAAACAAAGACGGATGGCTTTACATAAAAGGAATTCCTGCTGACACACCTCTTGTTTTCCATATAGATGATAGTAAATAATTAATCTGTATGCCGTTGGCAGAACCTAATTTACGGTTTAAAACGCTAGTTTTGCTCACAGCCCAGTGGACTGGTGAGAAAGGAAGTAAAAATGAAATCAATAAGAAGTTTTTTGTCTTTTCATTTGTCGGCCTTTCGCTAATGCTCATATTGTTTCATGCAGGACTTCTTGCCCTTCCGGTAATTGCATTCATGTGGACTTTTTGGGGATTCAATGTACTCACATTAAACTCAGCAGCCTTTTTTTCAAGCTCCGTTAATGACTCTGCGTGGTAAAAGTTTGATTTTATTCACTTATATCATAGGGGCTTAAAGGCTAATCGTTAAATTTTATTTTGAGAAATATTTTGCGATTTGGGCAAGAAACAGTCGTTTTGTTCTTTCTCGCTTTGACTCGCTCATTCTTTTTGTGATTTCTAAGATATCTTCGTAAAATTTTGCTCCAAAAGGGTACTTTTTGATTTCTTCGCTGTTTTTAACCAAAAATTGATATAAATCCTTATAAGTCAAGATTTTATAATTCTTTGAGACAATTTGCCGCTCTTCTTCACTTAGCTGTCCGATTTCGCTATCAAGGTTTCCTTTATTTTCATCTGGAACAAAAACAAAGCTCAATGGAATGTGATTTCCACAACTCGTCCAGTTCTTAAAATATTTACCGAGCTGGGAAGTATTATTTTCTTTATCCTTGCCGTTTAAGCCACTATTGATTTTGTTCTCAATACAAAACCTGTAGTTTTGAGATTCTCCGCTTACATCAAGTCGC
>JAILIC010000012.1 GCA_024695475.1 Treponema sp. | reverse complement strand
AATAGACCTTTGGAGTTTTAGGAAAAAAATATGTTAGAAAAAGAAGATTTGTTACAAGTAAGAGATACGTATACGGAACTTATAAAAAAAGAGTTATTAGGACCAGGTTCTGAAATTTCAATACCCGATGAAGAACATGAGCTTATTAGTACACGTCCAGAAGGACGCTATTCTATTGGAATTTTATATCCTCATGGCGAAAAACTTTCTGTAGATAATAATTGCTCCAAGGAAGAAATTGTAAGTCAAGAAGACACGCAAGATGAATATAGCGTTCAAATTGATACTTCAGATGATATACCAGAATCAGATAAAGCTTTTTCATCAATTAAAAGTAAATACGATACTCCAAGCGAAGAAGATAATCTTGATGATGAAGTATCAATGGCATTGCAAAATAAGCCGTCTTCAATGGGAATAACATTTTTTGCAATAGGTGAAGTAAATTCAATAAACGTTAAAATATCATTTGCTACATATAGAGGAACAAAGATTCCAGACTGTAAGATTTTTTATAATCCTGAGAATCCAGATAGTTTTGTTATTCCGGAAGAAATAGCTAAATATGTTGATTATGATAAATCAATAAAGTGTTTGTGCTTAAAAGAAAAGATTGAACGAAAATATTTAAAGGAAATAAAGGACAAAGGTTTTGCAAAAGATGATAAAACAGGTCTTTTATCTTGTTTATATAAACTATGTGATCAACTAAAGGATGGTTATGTAAGGGAACCGCATACGGCCGATGTGCATGTTGATTTTTTACAGGATTATGTAACAAAAGAAGGACTGGTTCCAGATACATATGCAAAACTAACACTTTTGCGCCGAACAATTTCAAAAGAAAGAAAAATTTATTCTATAACCATAATGCTTGTAAATGACGAAGAGTCATCTTCTTCATCTAAGCACTGTTTGTTTCAGCCGGAAATAAGAGTTTCAACAGATAATAATACTTTTTCATTTATTGATTACGCAGGACAGGCAGATTTTAAATATCTTGATGATGAAGAACAGTCTCTCCAATTACAGTATAGAAACAAAAAGAATTATGGTTCAGGTTTAGGTACTTCAGTAAATTGGAAAATTACTAATGATGGAAAGGGTGAAATATTTAGTGATTTCTTTCCTAAAGTTGAAGTTCCTGGTATGGATTTTTCTTTAAAGGAAATAGAATCCGTTAATCCGAGAGTTTTTTCTATGGAGTATCTTTCTGATCTTAATAAAACTCCTAGAAGTGATAAGATTAGTGATTTGAAACTATTGTTAGATTCTTATGAAAAATGGATTATAGAACAGGAGAAAGATTTATTAAAAATTGATTCTAAATATCATGCAATAGGTAGAAAAAATCTCAATGGCTGTAGAGCCTCCCTTACAAGAATGAGGAATGGAATAGATTTATTGTTTTCAAATGAGAATATTTGGAATTCTTTTCAACTTGCAAATAGAGCAATGTATATGCAGAGAATTCATGTAAAACTTCAGGAAGTATATCCCGAAACATTTCCATATGATACCGAGATTTCTGATATTTTGGAAAATATTGATTACAATAACAGAAATACATTTGGTCTGAAAGATTCAAAAGAAAAATTTTCTTGGAGACCATTTCAGTTAGCATTTTTACTAATGAGTTTATCAGCTGTAACGGATGATAATTCACCAGACAGAAATTTCGTTGACTTAATCTGGTTTCCAACTGGAGGCGGAAAAACAGAGGCGTATTTAGGATTAACTGCATTTACTATCTTTTTCCGAAGGTTAAGTCATTTAAATGAATCTTCCGGTACTACGGTTATAATGCGTTATACATTACGACTTTTGGCTGCACAACAGTTTACCAGAGCTTCTACGTTAATTTGTGCTTGTGAATTAATACGTGCTGATTCTACAAGTAAAAGACCTCGATATGGAAAATATGATTTAGGGAAAGATAGAATTACAATAGGCTTATGGATAGGAAGAGAACATACTCCTAATAAAAACGACCAAGCAAAGGCAAATTTAGAAAAACTAAATGACTCAACTATTCAGGATTTAAAAGAAAATAAGGACCGATACAACAAATTTCAAATGTTAAAATGTCCTTGGTGTGGAACAAAACTGGTAAAAGAAATACGAAACAATAAACTTAAAGGTGAATTTGGATATCGAATGACTCAAGGACATTTTCAGTTATACTGCCCACAACCAGCCTGTCAGTTTAGCGATGATTATTCTGAATGTTTACCTGTA
>JAILIC010000010.1 GCA_024695475.1 Treponema sp. | reverse complement strand
CAGCTTCCTTCTATATAGATGATAATACTTGCTAATAACCAGAGTAAAAAACCATCATAGTTGTAATCCATAACAATAAGGATTACGATATTTAATAACGTGTCGATGAGCAATGTGATATAAACCATCGTCCGCTTACCGACAAATATTACCTGTCGAATAAAAAAAGTTGCAAAAAAACACGTACAGAGAATACACACACTATACAACGATATCAACGGATTTGCAGGAAGACGTTCAACAGTTTCCAAAAACTCGCCTGCCTTTTCTTCGACACAAACGATTTGTGAAGCTGTATAAATGACCAACATAATAAAGAGTGCAGCAATAATGTTAATACCTAACATAAAATAGCGTAATTTTTGTAGACTGATACGTGTTATGTGTCTTTTCATACGTATTACTGCCAACCCAAGATATCAAAATTATCAAGATTTTCTGTCGTAATAAGTTCAACAGGAATAACAATATCATGCTCAACAGGTTTACCTTCAAGATAGTCATACGCTGTTTCAGCTGCCTTTTTACCAACATATCTCGGAAACTGTGCAACCGTACCAACCATAAATCCTTGTTGTACCATGGTTTTTCCAGCAGGTGATCCATCAATGCCATAGATCAGTACTTCTTTTTCTAATTGCGCTTTTTGAATTGCCGCCAAAGCCCCCAAAGCTGTCGGGTCATTACCACCGAAAACAACAGTAAAAGGAATTTTACGTTCTAAAAACGATTGCATTTCAAGCATTGTTTCCTGTAACAAGGTAACATCTTCAGATGTATATACCAGAGAATAATTCCAATTCGAAGCTAAAAGGCTGTCTACAAAACCGCAATATCTTTGTCGTGTCGAGTTAATCGTTTTATCATATAACATGACTATATTGGCAAAATTACATCGTCTCATCATATCTTGCGCTATAAGGACTCCTGCACGATAATTATCTGATACAATTTGTGAAATAGTTAAGTTTGCCTGAGACACTTCTGTGTCCACGATTATGACAGGGACGTGCCGTTTTGCACATTCCTGCAACGCTGGAGTAATGTCTTCACTATCTACAGGAGTAATGAAAAGCAAATCTACTCCCATAGTGAGCATATCAATTATTTGTTCGTTTTGTTTTTTTTGATTTTGAGCAGGATCACGAGTTATAAGCTTATCACCATTTGACTCTATAATTTCTTCAATGGCGGTATTAAGTATTTCAAAGTAATGGTTATCCATCGTCATATAGGTAGCACCAAAACGACGAGGTAAATGTTTTTTACCTAAAGGAATACGTAAAATAAAGAGTAGCATTCCTGATGCAACTAGCAAGAGCAACACAAAAAGCAGAATATGCGCCAGTACAACTTTTTTTCTCTCCCAAAACATGTACCTATTTTATCATATACTCCAGATACTTTGCGAGAAAAACATTAAAGAACTTTGCATTTTGCTTCGCCGATTTTTGTTACTATAAAACTCCAGACCGCATCAAAACTTTCAGTCGTCATACCAGTGTCAGGAAGCAAAAATGCCCGTTGTGGCGTTATATAAAGATATATACAGTGAGTATCTTTATAAGCATGGTATGTCTGATCCCATTCATACTTAGCTTTTTCCTTCTCGTTTGATACATGAATACTTTCAGTAAGATCAAGTGTATAATATACCTTTGGCTCGGACAAGTTAAGCAGTTGTATTTGCTTAGTCAAAGAATGAAAAAAACTACCAAAATACACAATAGGAATCCCCAATGCTACGATGAGCAGGACAGTCCCCAACATCACGGCACCATCTACATTATGCATAATGTAACATATTACCGAAGAAAAGCACAAAATTGCTGCAAAAATAACGGGAGAACGCCAGTATTTACGACGCTTGAGAATGTCAAAAACAGTAAATCTTTTAAATATCGTTTTATCAATAGAACATTTTATTGTCATATATTATCCATCTTAACAAACAAACAGAGAAAAAGCGATACCTCTTTTTTTCAGATATCTGTTATTTTTTTAAAAAGAACACAATGTTTCCAAAATATTCCTACTTTACGATTGGTTATTTGTCAACTAGCATGTTAGTACAATCAAAAAAGGAATTTCTTTTTGATGTATCAATTTTGGAGGAATTTATGAAAAAAATTGTTTCTGTAGCTGTTGCAGCAACTCTTGCATGTGGAATGCTTTTCGCAAACGGTTCAAAAGATGCCGGTTCTACAGCCGGTGCCGCAAAAGAAAAGAAAGTAACATTGGTTTACGCTGAAGTAAATCCATTGGATACAATCGTAGGTCGTACTGGTTCACACTTTAAGGAACAGGTCGAAGCTTTGACAAACGGATCTGTTATCATCGATATTCAGGCTTCTGGTGTTCTTGGATCTGAAAACGATGTTCTTGACTCAATCCTTGCTGGTGGTACTTCTATTGATATTTCTCGTATTTCTGCATTTGCTTTGACAAGCTATGGTGCAAAGAAATCTATGCTTCTTTCAATCCCATTCACCTTTGAATCACGAAAACATTTCTGGAACTTTGCTAACTCTAATCTTGCACCAGAATTCTTGAATGAACCTCAGACTCTTGGTCTACCAATCAGAGGTATCTTCTATGGTGAAGAAGGATTCCGTCACTTCTTTACACGTTCACCAATCACTGGAATGTCTTCTCTCAAAGGTATGAAACTCCGTGTATCAAACGATCCTGTTATGAATGGTATGGTACAGGGGCTTGGTGCTTCTCCAACCGTTGTTTCTTTCGGTGAATTGTACTCAGCTTTGCAGGCTGGAGTTGTTGATGGTGCTGAACAGCCAATCGCTAACTACAAATCAAACGCTTTCAATGAAGTTGCTCCTTACTTTATTCTTGATGGTCATACTCTTGGTGCTATTCAGGTTGTTATTTCAGACAATGCATGGAATAAACTTTCTGATTCACAGCGTGCTGCTATCATGGAAGCTGGTAAACGCACACAGGCATTCAATGCTCAGATTTCTGAAGAACAGGAAAACAAAGTACTTGATCAGCTCAGAGCTAGTGGTGTACACGTTATCGACGTAACCAATAAAGGCGAATGGGCAGATGCTTGTAAGAAAGTTATCGCTGATAACACAGCTTCACAGGCAGATCTGTACAACAAGATCAAAGCTCTTAAATAGTTTTACCTATCTTATGTAGTTTGAAAGTGGGACGTATCTACGTCCCACTTTTGTTCTTCACTACCCCTCTTTTAGGAAGAAAAAAAATATGCCAAAAATCTTTGAAACCTTAGATAAAGCAAAGGCAGCATACGACTGGACGTATAAAATTACAATGATACTCTGCAAAATATTACTTATTGTCGATATTGTCATTACATCCTATGCTGTAGCAGGTCGCTTATTAGGACCTTATATTCCTTTTTTAACAGATCCCGCTTGGTCTGAAGAAATTGTGTTAACCTGCATGTCGTATATGGCAGTTTTATCTGCAGCTTTAGCCATCCGTACCAAAAGTCATATTCGGATGACTGCTTTTGATCGTTATCTCCCTCAAAAGCTTGTAAAAACTCTTGATATTATCGCTGATATTGGCGTTCTTATACTTGGATTCATCATGCTTTCTGCTGGATGGCGATATACAACAACTTTAGGTAGTCGCGGTTTTTATGTATCACTGCCAAAACTAAGCCGATTCTGGATGTATTTCCCGATTCCTTTGGCTGGTATCGCGATGATTATCTTTGAACTCGAAGCAATCTATAACCATATAAAGTC
Source organism: Treponema sp. (assembly GCA_024695475.1). GTDB lineage: Bacteria > Spirochaetota > Spirochaetia > Treponematales > Treponemataceae > Treponema_D. The sequence goes on along the minus strand of JAILIC010000010.1, from coordinate 64,830 downwards.
TTTTTTTATTAAAGATGAAGTTACACAGGAGGTAAAATAATGGATATTGCTACAATTGCGATTATTGTACTTCTTGGTTCTTTTGTAGCCATGATTTTACTTAGATTTCCTATCGCATATGCAGTAGGGTTATCTTCTGTATTATGCATGGTTGTCCGTGGTATTTCGTTAAACGACATGTGTCGCTTAATGGTAAAAGGTATTAGTTCCTTTTCCTTAATGGCTGTTCCTTTCTTTATCACCATGGGCGTTTTAATGGGATCTGGTGGTATTTCAGAAAAACTGATTGCACTTGCTAACTCATGTGTGGGTTGGATGCGTGGCGGTTTGGCTCAAGTTAATATTGTTGCTTCATACTTCTTTGGAGGTATTTCAGGCTCAGCATCTGCTGATACTGCATCCCTAGGCTCAATCCTTATTCCTATGATGGTTAAAGAAGGATATGATGCAGATTTTTCAACAGCAGTTACCATTACTTCTTCATGTGAAGGGTTGTTAGTTCCTCCATCTCACAATATGGTCATCTACGCAACGACTGCAGGAGGTATTTCTGTTGGTTCTTTGTTCCTTGCAGGATATCTTCCTGGTGCCTTGCTTGCACTAACCTTGATGATTGGTTCTTATATCATCTCTGTTAAGCGTGGATACAAAAAGGGTGACAAATTTTCTCCGATCACTTTATTAAAACAATTGGCTGTATCTTTCTGGGCTCTTGCAGCAGTTATCATTGTCGTAGTTGGAGTCGTCTGCGGTTTATTCACAGCGACAGAATCTGCTGCTATAGCAGTCGTCTATTCTTTGATTGTTTCTGTATTTATTTATCGAGGACTTAACTGGAAAGGTGTATGGAAAGCTCTTGATCAGTGTGTTAATACATTGGCAATTGTTCTTATCCTTATAGCAACTTCATCTGCATTTGGATATTGTCTTACCATGTTACACGTACCTGACTTAGCCGCAAAAGCCATTACCTCACTTACCACAAACAGAATTATCTTGATACTTTTATTGAATTTAATTCTTTTGATTCTCGGTTGTATTATGGATATGGCTCCAATAATCTTAATTGCAACACCAATTCTTTTGCCTATTGCTACCAAGATTTGCGGGCTGGACCCAATCCAATTCGGTATTATTGTTGTACTTAACTGTGGTATTGGCTTACTTACACCTCCGGTTGGAGCCGTATTGTTCATTGGATCGGCAGTTGGTAAAACCCCAATGGAAAAGGTTGTAAAAGCAACGTTACCATTCTACATTTGTATGATAATTGCATTGTTGCTGATTTCATTCGTACCTCAAATTTCATTGTTCTTACCACAAATATTTGGAGGATATGTTCCCACAAACTATTAAACATCGTTTTTAACCTGACTTACAAGTCTCTGTTAAAAAAGCGTTCCTTGTGGTTTTAATTCACAAGGAACGTTTTTTTATATCTAGTAAAATTGCAAAGAATTACGTAACCCAATTCTTCTGTGTACTTGCATAAAAAAGGCTAAAAAACTATTATAAGAATATATCCACAAACTCAAAATAGGATCCTTATGACAAAAGACTTCATACAAGATTTTATTGAAAAAGATGCTATCGACGCTGTAAACACATTGGTTCATAGTAATAATGTAACTGAACTTGCTAAAGCTGTACCTATTATTGCCGAACTGTTTGGTGCCGACAAAAATACTTTTTCGCTTCCTAAAACTCATGAAGAAACTAAGTTTATAAACAGTTTTCATGATAATCTCAGTTTGCTCGTACAAAAAACATGGGTTGAAAAATCTGATTCTGATCTCAAAGAACAAGTTTTGTATCAGTTAAAAGAATTCTGTTCTAGTCTTAACCAAAAAACATGGAAAGAATCCTATATTCCTTTTCATACTATTCTCGACACAGCAGTATATCTCATGTTTGGTGGACAAGCAAAAACAGAGGAGTTCATTGAATACGCATTCCGCATTGATCCTGAGTTTGGTATTTTCTGGTGGTATATACAAAGTCTCCCCCAAGAGCCCGCATGGTCAGAAGAACAGTATCGGCTTGTGTTATTATTGGGAATGTACTTCTTAGCAAATTACTAAAATCAATTTTATTATAAATCCCAAGAGCCGATGTTACTTACACCGGCTTTTTTTATATTCCAAGAAATGTAGAGGAAAAATATATGGACATAAAGACAATTTGTATGCAACTAAAAAAGGGATATGAAGTCCTTTCATGCCAAAATGCTTCGCAAAAGAATGCTGCCCTCCTTGCCGTCAGTAATCAAATTAATATACAACGCTCTAAAATTCTTGATGCAAATAAACATGATATTGAAAACGCTCGCAAACATGGAATGAGTGAAGCCCTTGTAGAGCGTTTAATGCTCGATGATAAACGAATCGATGGTATTATCGACAGTATACGTATTGTCATAGCACAAACCGATCCTATCGGTGAAGAAACTGAAGGTTGGACCATTCCTAATGGCTTACAAATTAGACAAATTCGAGTACCACTTGGCGTAGCAGCCATCATCTATGAGTCCAGACCAAATGTCACAATCGATGCATTCTGTTTGGCATACAAAAGCGGAAATGCACTACTCTTACGAGGTTCCTCATCTGCAATATATTCAAACAAAGCATTGATGGCCTGTATCAAGGAAGGTCTATCCTCCATACCAGACGGAGTACCTACTGCTGTTGAGCTACTTGAAAGTACCGACCATGCAGATATCGATACCATTTTAAGTGCCGTTGGTTATATCGATGTAGCACTTCCACGTGGTGGTGCAAAATTGATCCAAACTGTCGTAGATAAAGCAAAAATTCCCGTCATCCAAACAGGTAGTGGTGTCTGTCATACCTATATCGATGACAGTGCAGATGATGTTATGGCTGCAAATATCGTTGAAAATGCCAAAATACAACGTCCTGGTGCTTGTAATGCACTAGAGACATTGCTTGTCCATAAATCAAAACTCTCAACCTTTTTGCCAATTTTAGAGCAAACACTTGGAGGTCGAGTACAATTACGAGCCGACGATGTATGTTATCCTATACTCAAAGCGGCAGCAGAAAAATCTGGGCATGATTGTATAGTACACGCAACCCAAGCTGACTTTGGTTTTGAGTTTTTAGATTTTATATGTGCTGTTAAATGTGTAGAATCTGTAGAAGAAGCTATTGATTTTATTAATACGTATAATACCAAACATTCTGAATGTATTGTCACCAATACACGCAGTCATGCACGTTTATTCCAAACCAAAGTTGATGCAGCCTGTATCTATGTAAACGCATCAACCCGATTTACTGATGGGGGACAATTTGGATTTGGTGCAGAGCTTGGAATAAGTACGCAAAAATTACATGCTCGAGGTCCTATGGGAATCAAGGCCTTGACAACTACTAAATTTTTAATAGACGGAGAAGGGCAAATTCGATGAATAACACACAATCAACTATTGTTGAGGCAATACAAGCTGCACGTAAAATCGTTATCAAAATAGGAAGTAATACCTTAGCAAAACCCGATGGAACTGCCAACTTTGATTTTATGCATTCGTTCGCAAAACAGTGCAGTGATTTAATCAAACAGGGCAAGCAGATTGTTCTCGTTTCTTCAGGAGCTCAAGTAAGCGGACTATCTGCAATATCAGGATGGGCTCGCAAAAGAGATGTGCACTATCGTCAAGCACTCTGTGCCATTGGACAAATAGAATTGATGGATAAATGGCGCAGTGCTTTTTTAGAGCAAGGACTCCACATAGGCCAATTACTCTTTACAAAAGAAGATTTTGAAGATAATCACCGTACACTCAACATGCGAAATACTCTTTTTACTCTTGTTGATGAAAACGTTGTACCAATCATCAATGAAAATGATTCCGTTTCATTTGATGAATTCCGTATCGGTGATAATGACAATCTCAGTGCTCTTACCGCGATTTTATGGAGTGCAGATTTATTAATCCTATTCAGTGATATCGATGGTGTCTATACTGATAATCCAAAATCTAATAAAAACGCCAAGCTTATTGATACCGTCTCCGATATAGGAGAGCTTCGTAAACAGATAAAAATTGGCAATACAAATTCTTTCGGTACCGGTGGTATCGAGACAAAATTGCAGGCTGCTGAAAAAACGACTTCATACGGTATCCCTGTATTGCTTGCCAATGGTGGTCATCAGCAAGCTTTACAGAGTCTTGCTGATGGTTCAGCACATGGTACACTATTTTTAGCCGATGAGAATTGTCTCGGTCACGCACTTGGTGAAAAATAACTACTCTAAATCATACTAGTACAATAGAGAGGATAGCATGACAAATATACAAAACGTAACCGTAGGGTTTATTGGGTGTGGTTCCATGGGAGGAGCGTTAGTACGCTCATTTGCTAAAAGCATTCCATCCAATCATATTTTTGTTTCTGCATCACATTTTGAACATGCACATAAAATAGCACAAAAAACAGGATGTAATGCCTGTAAAACAAACACAGAAGTTGCTTGCTGTGATATCGTTTTTTTAGCAGTAAAACCAGCAATTATCCGACAAGTCATTACAGAAATACACGATAGTTTAAAATCGTCTACAACAGTTGTTTCAATGGCTGCCGGTATTACTCTTGATATACTTACTTCTTTACTACCAAACAATCAAGTTATCCGCATCATGCCAAATATGCCAGCTGCAATCAGTCAGGCTATGACAGCGCTTTGCTGTAAAGATTCTGTTTCAAAAGACACTGTCAAAAATATCTCTGAGTTACTTACTTCAGCTGGTTTAGTCGAACAAGTACCCGAAAAACTTATGGATTGCGTTACTGCTGTCAGTGGTTCTGGTCCTGCTTTTGTCTTTATGTTTATAGAAGCAATGGCTGATGCTGCAGTCAGGTTTGGAATGCCACGCAAACAAGCATATGTCTATGCAGCACAAACAGTGTTAGGTTCTGCAGCAATGGTACTCTCTGATGAAAGATGTCCTGGTACTTTAAAAGATGCAGTCTGCTCCCCTGCAGGAACCACAATTGAAGGTGTTGCAGCCCTTGAACGTACAGGGCTGCGTAATGCAGTTATCGAAGCTGTTACTGCAGCTTATAACAAATCTGTAAATATGAGTAAATAAAAAACATGATTACTCATTACCTTGAAATAATGGTTTTTTCTTCTTATAATCCTATAGCATTATGAATATTTGCCTCTTTAATCCCGGTGAACAAAGCATACCACTTCGAGATGAGCGTGCCCAACACCTGATAAAGGTCCTACATAAAAAGCAGGGTGATACATTTACAGCTGGCATAGTTGGTGGTAAAGCGGGAACCGCTACTATAACTAAGATAACAGATAAAACTAATTCAGATGGCGGAACTCTTTCTTTTACCTTTGAACCACAAAGTGAAGGAAAACCTTTATACCCCTTAACCATGCTTATAGGATTCCCGCGTCCAATACAACTAAAAAGATTATTACGAGACATGGCAGGACTCGGTGTATGCTCAGTTATGCTCACTGGAACTGAACTTGGTGAAAAATCATACATGCAGTCAACACTCGTACAACGAGGAGCAGCTTATAAGATGCTATATGATGGAACTGTCCAAGCCGGAAGTACTCATGTTCCTGAAATACAAACATTCAACAATTTAAAACAAAGTGTTGAATGTATACACGATTCTGTAAAAATTGCACTCGACAATATTCGTCCATCTGTATCTTTATTTCAATTTTTACAACAAAATCCTTTGCAAGATACTGGCAATCAGGTATACAATATAACAGCCGCCATTGGCAGTGAACGTGGGTGGACTAATTCAGAGCGAGATTTTCTTGAACATTCTGGTTTTACTCTATGTGGTTTAGGTAGCCGTATTTTACGTACAGAAACGGCAGCAACTGTTGCAGCATCACTTATACTAGCCGCTATGGGAAAATTACTTTAAATTTCTTTTCTTCAGAATATAACACCAGCAATAATAAGGATCATAACTATGGATAATGAAAAAATAAAACAAATTCTTCTCGAAATACAAGATGTAGATTTAGATTTTACCGTCACACTTACTGGCAAAGAAAGTAAAAAAGTAAATGGCCTATATAAGCCTGATACTCGAGAAATTCTTTTGCACAATAAGAATTTTAAAACTGATAACGAACTTATTTATACAGCGATCCATGAATACACCCATCACCTTATCAATACTGAACAGTTGGCATTAACTGGCGGTAAAGTAATTAAGATGTACAATGCAAAAGTACATACACAAGCATTTTGGAACCGATTTCGTGCATTACTTGAAACAGCCGAAGCAAAAGGATTTTATACACTCAATTTGACAGCTTCTCCAGAATTGGCGGATCTCACTGAAAAAATTAAAAAAGAGTACCTCGAAACAAATGGTAAACTTATGCAAGAGTTCGGTAAGCTATTAGCAAAAGCACATGCCCTTTGTGAACAAGCTAATATCCGCTATGAAGATTATCTAGATCGTATTCTATGCTTACCCCGCAATTCTGCAAAAGAAATTACTAAAGTTGCAGTCATTCCTGTTAATCCTGCAGTTGGTTTTGAAAACATGAAAAAACTGACTGCACTCAAAAAACCTGAAGACCGTACTGCAGCAGAGCAAGAAATTCTCGCCGGTAAAAACCCCGATTCAGTATTATCACTTATGAAGAAGAAAGCAGCACCAGAAGCAGATCCAAAAACAAAGCTTGAAAAAGAACGCGATCGGCTTTCAAAAACTATAGCTCAATTAACGCAACGACTTGAACTAGTGGAGGAGAGCCTTGCAAGTATGTAAGTATTTTTTGATAACGATTGCTATCTCTATTTTTCAAACTGGCATTTGCCTTGCACAAACGAGTAATACCGTTATTACAATGCCAGATTTTCCGACTATTTCTGGTGGAATGACTATGCCTTCCGTGTCATTTCCATCAATGGACGGAAAATTTTATCAACCCAAGCAATCATCTAAAAGTACTAAATCTACACAGCAAACACCCCAAGTCATAGAGACATCAGTAAATAGTCTGCAACCTCTCAGTTCAAAACCAATTACTACAACTGCAACTATAGAAGACTTATCATTACAGCAAAAATCATTAGTATCGACAGCATCTTCATCTAGTGTCTCTGCTCAAGAGCTTTCCATGCTCAATTCTCTAGGAATGTTAGGTAATATTTCAAAACTTCTTGTTAATTCTGATACTACAAAATCAGGGCAAGAAAATAATAGTTCACTATTAACTTCAATCTTGACAGAACTACAAGATATTAAGAATGTACAAGATAAAAATCTTCAAGCACTAAAAAAGATATCTCTCGAGCAACCAGAACGCACAGCAAAGACAAGTCCCTACATTCTTCGATTCAATATAAATGGTCACGATATATTACCATCTTGTAAAACAGTCTATTTTAGTGACATTGAACAAAACGGTTCCTTTTTACTCACTGGAGATAGACGGTATGGGTATGCACAAAATAGCAATACTGAAACATTTTATCTCTTGTTTACACCAAATGGTGTAGAAAATGATAAACAGACCTATCAGGTAACACCAGCAGTATCACAAATGATAGAAGACAGTCAGTCTTCCTTGTATAAACTATCACAACAAGATATACTAATTGCACACAAGACAGGTAATCTTGTTACAGTACATACAAAAAATAAAGAATATCAAATAGACTTATTACTTGATATCGGAAAAAAATAAAATTTATGACTGATTACTTAAAAACTGGATTAGAAAAAATTGGATTTTCGCAAGAGCTCATTAACGACATCGAAAAAAAGATAATTGCTTACATTAAGGAGTTAAAACTCTTTAACAGTGCCTATAATCTTGTTGATGCAAAGACCGATGAAGAAATCATTATTCATCATATTTTAGACAGCCTTGCAGCATATCCAGTTATTAAACAGATTGCGTCTCAAATAACTTCGCCTATTTTTGGGGATATTGGTTCTGGAGGCGGTTTACCAGGGCTACCTCTCGCGGCAGCGTTCCCTGAATATACCTTTCTCCTAGTCGAGCGTATGAGCAAACGATGTGCATTTTTGGAAAATTGCATTGCTATGATGGGATTAAAAAACACTACTGTTATTAATCTAGAAGCAGAACATGTTCCTCCCGAAAGTGTCGATATCGCTGTATTCAGGGCATTCCGACCGCTTGATGCTAGAATGACCATAACCCTCTTGTCACTGCTTAAACACTCAGGAGTATTGGTAGCCTATAAAGCACGAAAAGATAAAATCGAAAAAGAAATGGCAGCTATCTCTTCTCTTGTCCCTCATCACCAAGTAATTCCGCTTACTGTTCCATTTCTAACAGAAAATGCAACTGAACAAGAAAGAGAACGTCACCTTGTCATCATAAAACGGCAAGATACCGCTTCTATGCAATAGAATCTACCTTTTTGAGAATTTTAATTAGCTTATCTTTTTCAATGAGATCAAGAGGTCTTCCTTCTATATATTTGTGAGCTTCCTCGCTAAAATGACCTGCTGTTATACAAATGCCCTTATCAACTTTCATATCTTTTACTTTTGAATGAAAGTCTCGAACATATAACTCCCCTGTAGATCCCGTAGTTCGATAAAAACGGAACAATTCATTATCTTCCCATTTAGAAGTATCAACACTACATTGAATTTCACAATTCTCAGGAGTTACAGAGACATCTGCAATCTTAACAAATGAGTTTGGATAAAAAGCAACAACTATTTTACGACACAATGCAACATAATCACTTGTTGAAGCACTTAAATAGATTTGTAAATTGGAATTCTGATTCAATTCAGAATATTTAGCAATCAAAGCTGGAACATCTTTATAGGCAGGAGCTACAATCTGTATCTTTTTAAGCTGCTCTAAGCCCTTACCCATCGCGTTAATAGCAAAGTAACATGAAGCAAGCATATAACGAAGGTTTACAAGAGTTTCTTCGGGAGTATCCTGATGTCGAAGTCCAATTTCAAAATCTTGTATTGCTTTTTCATATGACTTAGTTGACATATGTATTTTTCCAGCAAGAAGACATGATTGAGGACCAAATTTAGGATCAGCACGCAAATGTAAAAAAACCTTCATAGCTTTTTCGCCATAACCACTTTCATACATTGCATCTGCAAGATTAAAAAGATTTTCTTTATTTTCAGGATGTTCGTCTAGTGCCTTACGCAAAAACTTGATACTCTCTTTAAACTTCCCGGTTTTATAAAGAGCCGATCCTATTGGACCATATGCATCAGTAGACTCTGGTCGTAATGTCAGTGCCTTTCGCAAACAAGGAATCGCTTTTGCAAAATCATTATTCTGATAACAAGCAATTCCCAAATTATAACAAACGTCATAGTCATTTGGATTAAGCTGGTATGCCTTTACCAAACCTCTAAACGAATCTTCCAATTTATTTAGCTTTAATGCAGTTTTACCTTGTCGTACTGAAATTAAAAATTTATCGAGTTCTGGATGAATTTCTGTCAAATCAAGTAAACTGTTATATAATGGATAAGCTTTTTCCCAGTTATGTTCTTCATAATAGAAATTAGACATTTCTTTTAATGCAGCAACATTATGAGGATCCTGTTTTAGCTTACGAGCCGCATCTCTAACCAGTTTTGCTTTGTTTTTTTGACTGTTTTTAGCACTTTGCTTTGCAGAAGGTCTTCCTCCAAAATGCATTAGTACAATGACTACCACTAATACTGCAATGCTCGCGACTAAAATAGAAAAAATATTCATAACCCTTTATAATAACTCCAATCAAAGATGTGCAATTGCTTCTAAAAGAACATCCACATTCTCTTTTTTTGTTGCCCAACTAGTACAAAACCTAACAACATCATGTGTTGCATCATGAGGGCCCCAGTATTCAAAAGCAAACTGCTTTCCTAGTACTTTCTGTTGCTCAGCAGTTAAAATAACAAATTGTTGATTAGTACGTGAAGCACAAGCCATCTTAAGTCCTTTAGCAACAAACGCATCTCGTATACGATAAGCCTGCACCACAGCTGAACGACAAATCGCCTCATAAAGAGTACAGCCTTCATCAGTCAACGACATAAGCGTTTTATACTGAATACCTAACAAGCGTCCCTTTGCAAGCATGCCACCATTCATCTTTATTGTATACCTAAAATCACGGTTTAGCATACTATTTGTGATAACAATAGCTTCACCAAATAAGGCTCCACACTTGGTACCACCTATATAAAAAATATCGGCAAGTTTAGCTAAATCCTTAATAGACAAGTCATTACCATCGGCAACGAGTCCATACCCCAGTCGAGCTCCATCAACATACAAAGGTATTCCATACATATGACATGCACTCGCAATATCCGACAGTTCTTTTTTTGTATACAGCATGCCATTTTCACTTGGATGAGCCAGATACACCATAGCAGGTTTAACCACATGTTCATGGACAGGATTATGTAAATGCTCCTCCATAGCCCATCGTACCATAGATGCCGTTATTTTGCTTTCGTTCAAAGCTTGGTAATCAGCATCACAGGACTCTTCTGCATGACGTGCAATCAAATCCTTATCAAGCGGCAATACCTTATGTCCACTATGCTCAATAGCCCCTGTTTCATGGCAAGCAATGTGCCCTGTCGGAGCAGATAAAACTCCTTCGAAAGGACGCAAGAGAGAGGAAATAACAGTAGCATTTGCCTGCGTACCGCCGACTAAAAAATGTATATCTGCCTGTGGTGCATCACATACATTTTTTATCATACTGCGAGCTTCTTCACAATATGGATCAAGTCCATATCCTGGTGTCTGATCAAAGTTTGAAGCTGTAAGAGCCTCCAATATCGCTGGATGACAGCCTTCTGCATAATCGCATTCAAAACGTATCATTTTTTTACATCCTCTATCATTTTCTTAATCTGCGAAAGTGCTAATTTTATCTTTGAAACATCTGTAGCATAACAACATCTCACATAGCCTTCGCCTCCAGAACCAAATACATTTCCAGGAACTACTGCAACATGATATTCTTGTATTAACTTAGTAGCAAATTCTTCACTTGTCAGTCCTGTAGACCGTATATCTGGGAACATATAAAATGCACCTTCTGGTTCTACAACAGGAAGCCCCATATCACAAAATGACTTATACATCAAATTGCGACGTTGCTGATAACTGATACGCATTTTCTCAACTTCTGACCAACCATGACGCAAGCCCTCAGCAGCTGCATATTGACTCATTATTGGAGCACAAATCGAAGAATACTGATGCAATTTACACATTTGTTCGGTCAATTCTCGTGGAGCACATATATATCCAATACGCCAACCAGTCATTGCAAATGACTTTGAAAAACCGTTGACAATTATGGCATAATCTTTCATTCCCTCAAAACTACCAATTGAAACATGTTTTCGTCCGTCGTAGACGAGCTCACAATAAATTTCATCACTGATACACCAAATTTGATGTTTTTTAACTACTTCAGCAATCTTTGCCAATTCTTCAGAAGGAATCATGCGACCCGTTGGATTAGAGGGAGAACATAACATCAAAGCTTTAGTCTTTGGTGTAATAGCAGCCTCGACCTGCTCAGCAGTAGGATAAAAACCATTAATACTTGTATCAAGATGAATCAATTTTGCTTCACATAATTCTGAAAGTGGTTGATAGGATACATAGCAGGGTTCACATACAATAATCTCATCTCCAGGATTTAATATTGAACGCAAAGCTGAATCAACTGCTTCAGAACCACCAATAGTAACTAAAATCTCATTTTTGGGATTATAGTACATATTGTATCGTTCTAAGTATTTAGCGATCTCTTCCCTAAGCTCTAACAACCCCCAATTTGACGTATAAGATGTCTGCCCCTTCTCAAGATGATAAAAAGCTTCTTCTCGCATAAGCCACGGAGTAGAAAAATCAGGCTCGCCAACTCCTAATGAAATGATATCATCACGTCCAATAATAAGTTCAAAAAACTTTCTAATACCAGATGGCGGAGTTGCCTTCATCTTGTATGAAAAACGATCTTCTCTGGTGTTCATTATGCAATAACTCCTTGGCGATTGTCTCTATCTTGTTCGACATAGACAATATCATTTTCCTTGTAGGTCTTTAGGATAAAATGAGTTTTTGTAGAACGAACCCCATCAATAGTTGATAATTTACTTGATACAAAAAAAGCTACTTCTTTTAAGGTATCACCCTCAATAATTACCTTAAGATCATACCCTCCACTCATCAAATACAAAGACTTGACTTGTGGAAATCTCCAGATACGATCGGCTATAGCATCAAAACCTCGTTCACGCTCAGGTGTAACCTGTATTTCTATTTCCGCACGAACCTTATCTTTAGACTCTCCATCTTTTTCAGGGTTTACAATAGCTGCATACTTCATGATTATTCCCTGATCCTCAAGCTGCTTCATAGCCGCCTTTACTTCTTCTGCAGATTTGCGAGTCATTGCAGCGATATCTTCAACAGACAAACGGGCATTTTCACGTAATAAGTTAAGAATTTCTTCATTATTTTCCATGTAACAGCTCTCCTATTTTTATGCAGTATTATGGTATTTCTATACAAGGTATACTATTTCTAAGCTCTTTTCAATAACAGCCATTATAGTATAATATATAATTATATAGTATTATTTATATTACTTTATTATTATAAAAGATCGGAGAAATAATATGGACAAGCTTAAGATACTATTGCCTAAAGGCAGAATCTATGAGAACGTCATAAGTCTCTTCAGTGGCGCAGGAATCAAAATCACCCTCCCTGAACGTGCCTATCGACCTACCGTTAATCAAGACGATCTCGAAGCAAAAGTTATGAAACCTCAAAATATCGGTAAACTTCTTGAACTTGGCTCACATGACGTAGGTTTTACCGGACGTGATTGGATTGAAGAAACCGATGCAGATGTAGAAGAAATCATGGACTTAGGATTTGATCCAGTACGTATTGTCGCAGCAGTACCAAATGCATTGGACGACTCTCAGTTAAAGGCAAAACGTGTTATCGTTGCAACCGAATATGAACACATCGCCAGAAAATGGCTCGAAAAAAGTAATTTCAATTTCCTTATCGTACGTACCTACGGTGCTACAGAAGTTTTTCCTCCTGATGATGCCGACATGATAATCGACAATACTGCCACGGGAAGAACTCTTGTAGAAAACGGACTTCGTATTGTCGAAACAATCATGAAAAGCTCAACCCGCATGTTTGCATCAAAAGAAGCAATGCAAAATCCAGCTAAACGCCAAAAAATTCTTGAGCTCAAGATGCTCTTTGAGGCAGTTATCGATGCGCGAGATCGAGTCATGCTTGAAATGAACTGCACTAAAGATAAATTTGACAGCCTTGTAAAAGGACTTCCTGCAATGCGCAGTCCAACTGTTGCACCATTATATGGTGACAACGGTTATGCTCTCAAGATTGCTGTACGGAAAAGTGAAGTACCCAATCTATTACCAAAATTAAAAGAACTCGGAGCCACTGATATTCTCGAGTACGAATTACGTAAGGTTCTTGCCTAATACACGAGGTTCGTATGGAACGAATAGCAACAATCGAAAGAAAAACTGGTGAAACAACAATTTCACTGACAATAAATATCGATGGGACAGGACAGTGTACCGTAAACAATCCCATCGGCTTTTTCAATCATATGTTACGTTCTTTTTGTAAACACGGGTTATTTGATTTATCAGGCACCATTCAAGGTGACTTGGAAGTAGACCAACATCACCTTATAGAAGACACTGGCATAACGCTCGGTATGTGTTTTGCAAAGGCGCTTGGTAACTGTGCAGGAATATTCCGTAGCGGATACTCTATTTATCCAATGGACGAAAGCTTATGCCGTGCAGCTGTCGACTTTGGTGGCAGACCTTTTCTTGTCTGCAACCCAGACCTCACAGGTATTCCATTGGTTTCAATCTCAGCCGGAGGTCAAGAAGCCAGTTTCCAAACTGATTGCTTTGAAGACTTTTGGCAGGGCTTTGTAAGTACAGCAAAATGTAATTTACATCTAGACATTTTACGAGGCAGGAGTGATCACCACAAAATGGAAGGTTTGTTTAAAGCTACAGCTCGTGCTATCCGTGATGCAGTAACCATTGACCCTCGACGTAATGGTGCTATTCCATCCACAAAAGGAATAATAGTCTAAAAAATAGCTCGAAAAAGATATCAAGATATCTTTTTCGAGCTCACTCTACAACAACGTACTTTTAGATCAGTACCTATTCTATTCGATAGCGTTCATTATATTTTGACACGGTAACCTGAGGGTACCCATGTTCTGCCAAATAATTCTGAAGATACTCTTGTGAATCAGTCTCTCCATGCACCAAAAAGATTTGTTTTAGTCGACTTGTATCGAGCGCATCAAGCCACTCAACAATCTCTTCGTAATCAGCATGAGCACTAAATGCATTTATAGATTCTACCTCTGCATTAACCTTATACCAATCCCCCAAGATTTTAACCTCTTTACTACCCTCAAACAGTTTACGTCCTAAAGTATCCTCTGCCATATATCCAACAATCAAAACGGTATTACGAGGATCTGAAATACCATTTGCCAAATGATACAAAACACGACCTGCTTCACACATACCATCAGCACTGATAATTATCATCGGACCTTCTTTCTTATTAAGTTCCTTTGACTCATCAACACTATTGATAAAAGACAGAGACCCAAAACCAAATGGATTTTTATGATGCTTCAAAAAGGCTTCTTTTGTTTCTTCATCATAACATTCTGGATGCATACTAAAGATACCCGTTGCACTTGCTGCCATAGGAGAATCGACATAAATCGGAATCTTAGGAATTCGACCTTTATCAACAAATAAATGCAAGTAATAAACCAATTCTTGGCATCGCTCTATAGCAAAAGACGGTATAATAATTTTTCCTTTTTTTTCAACTGCACGACGTACTACTCTTTCCAGTTCGTCTAACGCATACTCTTTATTTTCATGCTTACGATTGCCATACGTACTTTCCAAGTAAACATAATCAGGCGCAGGAATATCTATCGAAGGATCTCTAACAATCGGCTTATTATTCCGTCCTAAATCACCTGTATATAATATACGCACCTCGTTACCGCTACCTCCACGTGCTGGTGAAGGAGCACTAAACGTACCATAATGCAAGCCTTTTACCGACAACAACACACAAGAAGATCCCAGTATGTGACCAGCATCAAAAAACTCCAACTGTACATCTGGAGTAATATACATCTTACGATTATAAGAGACAGTAACTATTTGATTTGCAGCCTTAGTACAATCAAACTCATTAAAGATAGGCTTCCATGAAAACTTTTCACCCTTCTTAGCTGCCTGTTTCCGAAGATACTCTGCATCTCGTGCCTGAATGCGTGCACTATCCATAAGTACCAGATTTGCCAAATCACGCGTTGCAGGTGTTGAATAGATATTACCTTCATAGCCTTGTTTTACCAAAAGAGGTAATAACCCACAATGATCATAATGTGCATGTGTTAATACTACCGCATCAAGTTCTTGCGTTGGAAACTTAAAATTTCTGTTTTTTTCATCAGCTTCTTTTCGCTTTCCTTGAAATGCACCGCAGTCTATCATGATAGAACGCCCATTCACTTCAACGATATGTTTTGATCCAGTAACTTCTTGAGTTGCACCCAAAGAATACAATGTTATGCCCATTTGCACCTCCTACAGTTCTGCCAGTAATGCGTTTTGCATTCCGTACTCTTCTATTTTACATTGCTTTAAGTAATCAAACAACAATACAAAACGCTACATTTATAATAAAACCTGTTAGACCTTAAACAGATTAATTTGAGAAGAAATATCTTCGATAGCATCTCGCACTTCATTTGAATTCTTTGCCAAGATACCGCTACCATCTCCAATTTCATGTGCGCCATTTGATATTTCTTCAACACCCTGTCGCATCATTTCTGTAGAAGAACGAAGTTTCTGCATTTCATCCAAAATCTGCTTATTTCTTCCTGCAATATCTTTAGAAGAACGTCTTACTTCACCCGTACTATCATTCATTCCATTAAGTGCCTTAGTTATCTGACGGGAACCTTCATTTTGCTCTTCCATTGCATTCTTAATTTGGCTAACCAACTGCTCAGTCTCACCAATTTTATTAGAGACAATTACAAATGCATCACTTGCTTCTGTTGAGGCCACAACAACACTAGAAATTGAGTCCTTGATGTTATTGAGCTGCTGTCCAATTGTTTTTGACTGTGCCGTAGACGTTTCAGACAACTTTCTAATCTCATCAGCAACAACAGCAAATCCTTTTCCTGCTTCTCCTGCATGTGCAGCTTCAATTGCTGCATTCATAGCAAGCAGGTTTGTTTGAGAAGCAATATTAGCAATTGCAATATTCGCCTCATGCAACATTTTACTTTGCTCTTCAATTTGCTGAATGCGCTCATTTACATCCTTTTGTTTTGTAACACCATTATCTGTATTATGCGCAAGGATTGTAAATGACTCTGCCATCTTATCCACAGACATATTAACAGAAGCAATATTACCAATCATCTCTTCAACTGCACTAGAAGCTTCGGTGACACTTGAATACTGATTTTCAATCATATCATCAAGTTGCGAAATACTATTTGCAATCACATCAACTGCATCAGCTGCCTCATGAACACCTTTACTTTGATCAGCAATCTGTTCATTAATTCTATCGATATTTGATATGATCTGAGTTATCGAATTTGTTGTATTAGCAGTATTATCTGCAAGCGACACTCCTAGAGATTTCATATCAACAGATTTTGTTTTTATATGCGAAATAGCCATTCGTAGTTTTTCGATCGTACGATTAAAGTATTCACTAAGACGTGCAATTTCATCCTTTCCAGAAACAGGCAAACATGCAGTTAAATCACCTTCACCTTCTGAGATATCTCTAAAACTGTCAGTTATTTGTACAATAGGTCGTACAAATACTCTCACAATGATAATAACAAAGAGCAAACACGCTACAAAAACAACAGTAAGTACCATACAAACTTGCTTTACAAGAATACCTCTAAACAAGCTTATTTGATTGCGTTCTTCTTCAGCAACAACAGCATCAATATCATCAATATAGTTTCCTGTTCCAACAACCCAAGAATACGCTTTGTAAGGAGCTGTAAAAGAACGCTTAGGCTCAGGCTTATCACTTCCTAATTTGGGATACTTAAAATCGGTAAAACCACCTTGATCACTTTTACCAATTTCGATAAAGTCTTTAACCATATGCTTTCCGTCTTCGTCAGTCCAGTCAAGACGGTTAGTACCTTCTGTCTCAGGTTTAGGTGGGAGTAAAACATTTACGCCATCAAATGTATCAATCCAAAAATATCCTTCTGTACCATAGCGAATTCCACGGACAAGTTCTTTTACGGCCTTCTTACGTTCTTCAAGCGTGTATCCCTGCTTACTATATACTTCATCGAAAGTCTTAATAAGCGAAATGACGTTCTGTACCTGCCATTGGATTTTTTCATCATAAGCAGATAACATAATCCCTTTTTGCTTATCCAATGTATATTTTTGTAAAGAACTGATGGTGCGTAATGATGAAGCTGTATAAACCGCAGCAACAATAAGCAAAATCAAAACAGAAAAAGCACCTACTTTTACTTTAAGGCTAGATAGTAAACCTTGTAACTTTCTTTCAGACATAAATAGTACCACTCCAAAAAAAAAATACTATTTTAAGTTTACCACAAGATTTCTATATGTCTAGGAGTAATCTATAATTTTACACATTCTTTTCTGCAAATCAATGCAAGCATTTATAGATAGTTACGCTAATACAAAAGCATTCAAAAAATCAGCTACACCTGCATGATTATTATCTTTTCTTGTTTCATAGCGAGATATTTGCTTAAGGTAATCTAACCCATTTGTCATAGCAACACTATGATACACGCCACGAAGCATTGATTCATCATTCATACTGTCACCAAATGCCATCGTCTGATTTCTATCTATGCCAAGTTCATTTGCAAGCCAGAGCAATGCCTCACCCTTTCCACATGCAGGTGGCATAACTTCAAGAAAATACGGTTTACTGATAAATATAACTGCACGAGATCCAAACTCCTTTTTAAACTCATCTTGTAAAGTAAGTAGCAGTTGTGGCTCTCCTGGAATAATCATTTTAGGAAACTCTTTTTCAAGTATTTTTTCAAATACCTCAGGAATTTGCAAAGTCAGACCTGTAAGCTTTGCATCGATACTTGTCCATTCATTTTTATCAGAAGCAATAATGCTTGAACCATCATAGACTTCAGCGGACAGTCCCCTTTCACGTGCCAATGCATAGGCTTTTTGCAATACACTACTTGAAACAGTACGACCATAAATCTGTATCCGTTTATGCAAATCAAATACAGAAGCTCCATTCATGGAAACAAAATAGCGACCATATTGGGTACCTGCAATATTAAGCGTACGTATATAAGGAAGCATGGCATCATCAGCACGCCCCGAACAAAGTACCGTATAGATACCTTGTTCAGCACATCGCTGTAAAGCAACTTTATTATCAGGATGAATTGACAAATCATCAGAAAGCAATGTGTCATCTAAATCAAATGCAGTTAACTTTACATCAAGTTTTTGTGTCGGAAGCTTCATAACCAAAATCCTATATAACCCATATTACTTTGTCAATCTATATCAATTTGTAATTTATTTTGTATATATTACTATTTATAGCATTGACTCTAACATCGAAAGTGATTACTGTATAATTGTTACTACAAAAAGTAACCATACTGTACAATACACACTCTCAGGAGGATACTATGAAAAAATTAATTATACGCACTGCCACTTTGCTTTTATGTTCTTCGCTTATATTTGCTGCAGGTAATAAAGATACTGCAGGTTCTGCTCAAAAACAATATCGTATCGGTATTGCAAAAATCGTACAGCACCCTGCCCTTGACGATATTGAACAAGGAATTCAAGATGCCATTGCAGAAGCTGGTATACAAGCTACATTCAACTTACAAAATGCTAACGGTGATCCAAACACGGCAGCACAGATTGCTGCCCAATATCGCGATGAGCATGTTGATGTCGCGGTAGGTATTGCAACTCCTGTTGCTGTTGCTTTTGCAAATACCATTAAAAATATTCCAATCGTATTTGGTACCGTAACAGATCCTATCGGAGCAGGACTTGTATCCACTCTTGAACATGGTGAAGGTAATATTACCGGTATGAGTGACGCCATTCCAACTGAAGAGCACATCAAATTATTCAAAGAAATCACTGGCATCAAAACACTTGGCTATATTTATACCAGCAATGAAGCGAACTCTATTTCGTCTTTGGAACTAGTAAAAAAAGGCTGCAAGGAAGCTGGTCTTGAATTGGTTACACAGTCCATTACCAAATCAGCTGAAGTTAAACAAGCCGCAGAAGCAATCATCAACCGTTGTGATGGTATTTATCTGACAACTGATAATACAGTATTCAGTGCACTGCCTGCATTGGTACAGGTATTTGGCAAAGCTAAAAAACCTATCTTTTCAGGTGACGTAACTGGTGCAAAAGAGGGCGGTATCTTTATGGCGAGCGGCTTTAACTATTACAAAGCCGGTAAGGCAACTGGCGAAATGGTAGTACAGATTCTTAATGGTGCAAAGCCAGCTGATATGCCTGTTAGATTAATGACAAAACCTTCTGATTCAGACTTACTCTTTGACTTGGATGCAGCAAAAAACTGTAACATCACTATCCCACAGAGCTATCTTGACCAAGCAAACTATATATACGAAAATGGTAAACTCACTGCAAAATAAAAAGGTAGTATCAATAGCATAATCGGTAGGTATATGGTCGAAGTAATTCTTATAGAAGGTATGATTTATGGCATAATGGTTCTAGGAGTATTCCTTGAGTTTAGAATTCTAAACTTTTGTGATATGACCGTTGACGGGTCTTTTCCTCTAGGCGCATGTGTTCTTGCTGCATGCCTTGTCCATAAAATCAACCCTGTGATTGCACTCTGCCTGGTATGTATCGCCGGCATACTGGCAGGTTGCATTACTTCGGCTGTGTATATAAAACTGAGAGTTCCCGATATCCTTGCTGGAATTTTGACTATGACCATGCTCTATTCGATAAATCTGAGGATCATGTCTAATAGAGCCAATGTTTCCTTCTTAAAAATTACAACTCTTTTTTCAAGCATCAGAAAGTTTATGGAACATTCATTCCCATCAATTCCTGCAGAATGGGGGCTTGTTATCTTCTTATTGTTTGTTATCATCCTTATAAAAGGATTACTTGATCTTTTTTTCCATACTGACTTTGGACTAACCATGGGTGCTCTTGGCGCCAATGAGCAGATGATTATTTCACAAGGTGTCAACCCCCAAATTATCCGTACTATCGGTATTTGCCTTGGCAATGCACTTGCAGCACTCGCAGGAGCCTTAGCCGCCATGTACAATGGTTTTGCAGATGTTGGCAGCGGTACAGGTGTTGTCGTAAGCGGTCTGGCATCTCTCATGCTTGGAGAGTTTATGCTCAGATCAAATCACATAGGCATACAAACACTCCGTGTTATTATCGGTTCAACAGTGTATCGGGCATTGATGTTCTTCGGTCGCAGTTATGGATACAAAATTGGGCTAAATAGCAATGACCTCAAACTGATTACAGGGTTACTCATTATTCTCTGCCTTGCCATTTCAAACACCAATATCCTTGCCTATTTCAAAGAACATATGAAACGACCAGTAACAGCATATAATGGAGGGGTAAAATGATTACTCTTGAGCACGTTGGCATTACCTTTAATCAAAATACCCCTGATGAAAATAAGGCATTAAAAGACATCTCTCTATCAATACACAAGGGAGATTTTATCACAGTGATTGGTTCTAACGGTGCTGGCAAATCTACATTATTAAATCTCATAGCAGGGACATTACCAACTACGACAGGTAAGATCCTCATGCAAAAAGAAGATGGTACATTACATGATATCACCCGTGAGCCAGAATATAAGAGAGCCCTTTATATCGGGCGTATTTTCCAAAATCCCTTGCTTGGTACTGCTGGAAAAATGCGTCTTGAAGACAACATGATGATTTGCTACAAAAAAGGCTGGAAAGGACTACGTATCAGTCTCAACAATAAAATGCGGACTCAATTTAAAGAGCAGCTTGCAACTCTCAACATGGGGCTGGAAAATCGGCTGAATGACAACGTAAACCTTCTCTCTGGCGGTCAAAGACAAGCACTCACCTTACTCATGGCAGTCATGTCAAAACCTTCTTTGCTCCTCTTAGATGAACATACCGCAGCACTCGATCCCGAAAATGCTCATCTTGTCATGGAGTTGACAAAAAAATTCGCAAAAGACTATGGGCTCACCGTCATGATGATTACCCACAATATGCAACATGCATTGGAATACGGCAACCGCCTTTTGATGATGGACGCAGGAGAAATTATTCTAGATATTTCTCGTGAAGAAAAAGAACAATTAACTATGGATACACTTGTTCAACGATTTAAGCAGATTAAACAACATACCATAGTAAATGATCAGATGCTCCTGCAATAGGGAATTGACGGCTACACAGCTTACTCATCATATCCCAAATAGAGACCGTAAATCTCCCGCATAATGAACAGTAATATCAGCATGTTCAGCAGCAAGTTTTTCTTGATTTCCTAATCCACCAGTAACTGCACAAGTTGCACACTTGAAGTTATGCCCCGTTTGAATATCCACATGAGAATCTCCTACCATCAAGAGCTGCTCAGGCCGTATAGGATTTTCTGCGTTTTTCTTATTTATCTCGCGTAATGCAAGTGCAAGCCCCTCAGGATCAGGTTTCATTTGCTTCACGATTTCTGGACCAATGATGCACTCAAAGTAATCTTCAATATCAAAATAGGATAAAATCTCTCGAGTCGTCTCAAGAGGTTTATTTGATACAACTGCCATTTGATAACCATGTATAAATAAGCTTTGTATCAAATCATAAAATCCCGGATAAAGCATCGTACGATCTACCGCATGATTATTATAATAGCACTTATACCATGTCAAAACAGATTGAACCCGCTCTTCATCACAAGGATTTTCGGGATCTGCTGCTATAATCGAGCGTTCTATAAGTTTTTTAGCTCCATTACCCACAAATGAAACTATTTTTTGCTCTGGCAAAAGTGCCAAACCAAAATGTGCAAGCGTTGCATTAACAGCCGCAGCCATGTCAGCTGCTGAATTAATAATAACTCCATCACAGTCAAACACAACAGCACGTATCTGCGAAACATCCAAATTCCTTGTCTCTATTGACGGTGTAGCTTGATCTATCATTTACTTCTAACCTCATGAAAAAGAGAACTTCGCAATCTTCTTACCATTCGTGCCTGCCCAATTGAAAACAACTGCTCGCTCTGATCAGGCTCTACTCGTACGCGTACAAGAGCATCTTCACCTTGTTTTTCTATTGCAAGTGGCGTACCTATAATGCGAGGCATAACGGTATCATGTATTTCTTGGCGGACATCAAAAACCAGCTCAATCATTGAACGCGTTTCCATAGCTTTTTCAACCAGACGTATTTTACCAACAAAATCCATGCCAGAGGCTTCATTATTTTCAATACGCACTGATTCTGGACGTAATTGCACCGGTGTCAAAATTATTTTTCGATCGATACGATCTTTTAACCCTTCCAAGCGGTCACGATCTAATTGCATAGCTTCTACCTGTTGATGCAATTCCCTGAGATACAAATCCTGTTCTTTTACACTGATTTGATCGGCAGCACTAGCATTGCGATTAGAAGCAAATACATCTAGCCCGCCTCGCAACAACGGAAACGACGTGATAGCAACATTGTCATGTACCGTTTTTACACTACCTATATAATCTATACCACTATCAAGCATTACCTGCTCTGCCTCATCGGTAGTATTCACATCCAACAGATACACACCTGGTGCTAAAACAGCCCTAATATGAGAAGCGAGTTTTGGATTCTTTTGAGATAACTGATCATTATCTGCATCAACTTTAAGAACAAACCCCTGGTATAAAGAGGCAGAGGAATACGTATGATACCACTCATCAATACTTACTTTAAGATTTTGAGGAATATCATATAGACAGGCATCAACAAACATGTTCAATATCTGTCCAGGACTCAATCCCATATCAAAAGAACGTAATACCGATTTTTTTGTAATGACATACTCTGCAGTTGCATCAAAATGGACAATATCCATACACTGCACCATTGGCAATAGCCCCGCAAGTGGCATACCAGGAAATGTTGTTACTGTAAACGCAGCATCAATATTAAGCACCGTATCAACATAAGGAATTGGCTGTGCAGCGCTTTTAAATAGATCATTGCTGGCGTATATAGCCTGCCCAGAACCATCGCTTCCTTTTTGTACAAAAATGCCACCTGTTATAGCAGCTTCAATAAGCCGCTCCACAACCGAAAGCGAGACTTCCTCTGAAGCAGGTTCTTTTTCTTCCTGATGATATTTGTTCAAAATCTGACTAAATCTACTGCCCCTCAATGGAACATTCATATCGGAACGCCCTCTTCGTGCAGCAATAATAAGCCCTAATCGTAACAGCGAATCTTTTGTATATCCACAGTCGGGAACTGATGCCGCAATATCCAACAATAACTGCGACTGAGCCCGTAAGCCAGTACGACTGATATGTCCACAACTGGCGACACAAATATAGACATACTGAAAGTATTCCTCTAACTGAGCAAACGAGACAAAACGCGCATAATCGACAAAAAAGCCATCCTTATCTTCTTTTATTAAAGACAAATGGATCCAGGCTTGTGTCAGTAATTGTAAATACTTCTCTTTGCCCGGAAATATAGTCGTAATTGCATTGTATGTCCTTTTTTTAAATGCCCCATCAGCCTTACACAAATCTGCATGACCATACACAAATGAGATAAATGCTGCAAGAAGTAGCGGTGATGGTACAAAGAGAGTTCCATCAAAAGGTACTGCACAAAGTGGATGTGGCAATATTGCTGAAAGAGAGATATAAGAAGCTAGAATATCATCCAGCAATGGATTAATAGCAAGCACATACGAACCTGAAGCAGCATCCTTTTTATAATAGATAATGAGGCGCTCTTCCAGATTGAGCAACCGCTCATACAAAGCCGCATACGAAAAAGTACCAGAAAAAAAATCATTCAAACGCTCTTGTGTACTGTCAGGTATAAAAGATATAGCACTGATTATCTGGATATCAGCTTCGCTAAGCAGACGTACCAGTATTTTACGATTTGAGTCATGGCGTAAAAAAGCCCCAAGTTCCTCTATCAGTTTTTGCTTGTTATACGGAGTTTTAATTTCCCCCAAATACATGCGCATCAGTTCAAAAAACTGTTTGTCAGGTAGTCGGGTCATACTTTCACGCCAGCATAATACATCCTGTACATGCTTATCGCGTTCTATATCTCTTTGACTTAACATAACAATCCACCTATAGGTAGCGACAATTCGTCTAAATCAGACTCCTGCGTATAACGAATTATCCTATACTGATAGCCCTGTTCGGCAAGAAACTTTTGACGATTGGAACCAAAATCTTCTTCAACGGTATTTCGTGTTATCAATGTAAAAAAGCGTGAGGTACGTTCTTTTGGACGCAATATACGTCCCAAACGTTGGGCTTCTTCCTGTCTGCTACCAAAAGTTCCTGAAATCTGGATAGCCATTGAAGCATCCGGTAAATCGATTGCAAAGTTAGCAACCTTTGAAACAACCAAAACTTTTATATCACCTTGACGAAATTTCTTATAAATCTCATCACGCTCTTCATTGTTAGTTTTACCAGTTATAATAGGAGCATGCAGTAGCTGAGCAAGTGTATCAAGCTGACTCAAATACTGTCCAATAACCAATATTTTGTCATTAGGATATCGCTTAATCAATTCCTGAATAACAGGAATTTTTGCAGGGTTCTCACTTGCTATGCGATGTTTCTGTCGTGCCGGGGCGACGGCATATTCCACTTCCTGAGATTTTTCAAGGTCGAGACGAATTTCAACACACTCGGCAGTAGCAATCCAACCAGAATGTTCAAGCTCTTTCCATGGCACATCATAGCGTTTTGGACCAACAAGACTAAATACATATCCTTCTAGTCCATCTTCACGCACCAATGTCGCAGTCAGGCCAACTCGCCGTACTGTCTGCAACTCTGCCGCAACACGAAATACCGGAGCAGGCAACATGTGCACTTCATCATAAATAATAAGTCCCCAATGCCTTTCTCTAAACAAAGAAAAATGTGGATACGGGCCTTCTTTATCGGGACGCCAGGTCAATATCTGATACGTAGCTACGGTAACAGGCTTTATTGTTTTAGACTCACCTGTATACTCTGCGATTTGATCTTTCTGTAAAGTTGTCTTATCCAGCAATTCATCAATCCACTGATGTACTGCTGAAATATTTGTTGTAATGATTAATGTACTTGTTTTTAGCATGTCCATTATGGTCATGCCAACTACTGTTTTACCAGCTCCACAAGGAAGTACTATCGTACCAAATCCTGTGCCAGGTCCTTTATTACCAATCAATGCTTGTGCTGCACCTTTTTGATAATCACGGATTACCAGTTTTTTTCCCGATTGCGTTACATCCCGCAGGTTCACATCTAACGGCTCACCGTCAATAAGAGGCACATCATCTGTTACAGGCCATCCCATACGCAGCAACAACTGTTTTATGGTACCACGATCTGTTAACGGCAATAAAAAGCAATGTTTTTTTTCTTCTTCAGATACTTCTGTTGTATCTCCATCAGGACGTTGATACTCACAGGCAAGCAGTATCTTTTTTACCATAGGGTTGGCAGCAATTTCTTTATAAATAGGTAGTGATGCCGCTGTTAAATATAAATACTCTATCTTTACCTTTGTTGCTCCATCGGGAGAGACAGGCGCCTCTCCTGCAGGGGCAGGAATCAATCGTATTTTTCCAAACCGTCCGGCAGTTTCTTTTATCCACATTTCAACTGACTGGGGAACATCATAGCGTGCAAAATCATGAAGTGCTGCTATTGCATCTTCTGGAGTAAATCCTGCACTTGCTGCATTCCATAAAGATAAAGGGGTCAATCGATAGGTATGTAAATGTTCTGGGGAGCGTTCCAGTTCTGCAAAAGGAATAAGAGCCATGCGGCATTCCTCTGCACGAGGCGCATGTACATCCAATAAGAGCGTTCTGTCACTCTGAACTATGAGGGGATTCATTAATGGGTTAACTGTCGGATTTTGCATATCAGAGTATTCTACTCCATCACAACACTTTCATCAATGCAACTCAAAAGTGTTTTTTCCTTACCCGCCCAATGAAATAAAGAAAATCAATCCTTACACGTTCTACCACCCCACTCCTGTGAGTGCAATCGCTCATGCTCAATCGTTTTATTAAAATCAGCAGCAGGATCACAATTTGCTTCGATCTGTAATGCCGTTGTATGAAGCTTTTTTAGACAATCACTTTTATCATTATAGTTCATCTTTGACTTTTCAATACAATCATGCATTACACGAATTGACTCATCATAAATCTTTGTAAGGACAGGAAATGGATGCCCATCCTTGCCACCATGAGCAAAACTAAAACGAGCAGGATCTGTAAAACGAGAAGGCGTACCATGTACAACCTCACTAACTAACGCAAGTGACTGCAAGGTGCGAGGACCAAGTCCTGGAGTCAGCAATAAATCTTCAAAACCCGTAGCCTGATTTTCATACGCAGTAGCAAGTACAGCACCAAGACGCTTTAAATCAACATCTTCTCTTCGCACCTCATGACGGGCAGGCATAATACAATTACGACTACCATCGGATAATTCAATATATCGGGTCTCTGTGTCATCAACAGGAAGTTCTGGAAACAATGCCCCTTGAGTTACCAGCAGCCCCCCATTCCGTGCCTTTGCAATATCCTTTACTTCAGTAAGAACCTTATCAGGAGTTTCCTTTGCCAAATCAACAATGACACCGCGCGTTTTATCAGCTTTTGCATCAGTAAGATTGAGTATAGTACCTCGGTTTTCGCCAACGATACCAGTATGTGGCGTGTCTACAAAGGAACGCAACTGAGACGAACACCAATGGTAGCGTCGTGCCGTATGAGTATCCGTATTCATTCCTTGTTGTACTACAGCCCAATCACCTTCATTTGTTACGATAAAATTATGTTGATATAACTGGAAGCCATCTTGAATAGCTGTATTATCAACCTTTGCACATAATTTACTGGCACGTATCAAACCATTGCCATCAAGACCAGTTTTATCAGAAAGATAGGTTAACTCATCAGGTGTTCTACGAGAGTATTTACCACGCCCCCCACAAATCACAATACCCAAATCATGTGCACGGGGATTAAGTCCTCGCTTTAAGGCATACATGACACTCGTCGTAATACCACTGGAATGCCAATCCATACCCATTACAGCCCCTAACGACTGAAACCACAAAGGATCACTCAGGCGTACCAATACTTCTTTTTTACCATAATGTAAAATGAGGGATTCTATAATAAGTGTGCCAAGCTGCATCATCCTATCGGCCAACCATTTTGGCACGACCCCATGATGCAGGGGTAAATCAGCATAACCTGTACGTTTTGCCATACTATATACTATACACTTATAGAGGACTTTCGTATAGTTCTAGAGGCAAGCCATCAGGATCAGCAAAAAAAGTAAATCGCTGCCCGGTAATTTCGTCAATACGGATCGGTTCACAAGAAACCGCTTTTGCTGCAAGCTCTGCTACGGCAGCATCGATATCAGGAACAGAAAAAGCAAGATGTCGTAAACCACGAGCTTCCGGATATGAAGGGCGAGGTGGACAATTAGGGAATGAAAATAATTCGATTTGGTACTGTCCATTGATATCTAAATCAAGTTTATAGGACTGACGCTCCGCCCGATATACTTCATGGCGAACCGTAAATCCTAATGTATTTACATAAAACTCTTTAGACCGTTCATAATCAGAGCAGATAATCGCTATATGATGGACAGCACTTATTTTCATATTACGGTACTATTTATGAATAACTAATAATTCATTGATAGTCATCTGTAAAATGGCACGTGTTTCTACAAGGCTGTCTTCATTCAGGACGGCCAGACGGAAAATTGCCGACTCAATGAGACTAAAAAAGAGTTCATATACTTGACCTACATCAAGTTTTTTGAATTCGCCATTTTTCATACCACGAATAAAAATGACATTAAGCAAATGATGCAAGTGTAAAATTCTACGTCTTACCTTTTCTCCCGGATCAGCACCTGTTTTTTTCAGTTGCATCAGATAAATCAACAACACACTGTACAATTGCTTATTATGCTCACAAGCATCAAGAATAGTAAGAATCGTTTTATGCAGACACTCTGTCGCAGTTAACGAAGTGTCTTTAATGACATTTTTAAGATTATTTTCCAATCCCTCAGTAAGCTGCTTGATACTCCACAAAAAGATCTCATGTTTATTTCTAAAATAGATATACAGTGTTGTTCTGGTTATTCCACAACGATCTGCTATTTTTTGAAAAGTGACATCTTCATATCCTTCTTCAGTAAAAACATCTAAAGCCTTTTTGAGGATTTCTCTTTTTCGTTTTTCATGTTCGACAACAATAGCCATCTGTTACAATTCCTTTTTTGCCTTTTTACGAGAAAAAGCTGACTTATCCTTCTGGTTATTATAAATATAAAAACAAGTATCCAAATTACCAGCTTTTAAGCTCTTAAGTATAGGAGCATATCGCCCAATACATTCCTGAAATTTTTTGTGAGATGTGATAACTCCAATTTCCCAACCAGGGAAGGATGTAAACAAACAAGACATTTCTTTGTACAAGGCTTCTGCCTGAGCTTCATCACCAAGACGCTCTCCATAAGGCGGATTACAAAGGAGCAAGCCCGTTTCATAAGGAGCACTCAAATCCTTAAAATCTGCCTGTACAAAATCAGGTCTGATAATACGAGCATCACTACCGATTGACTGCAAAGCCCTTCCGGCAGTAACACATGCATACTCAGCATTTTTCTTTGCTCGCTCGATAGCTTCTGGATCTATATCACTACCAGTAATACGTACTTCAACATCGGTACGGATTTTTTCAGCTTCCTGTTTACGTATTTCGATAGCACGAGATTTATTATAAATAGCAAGATGTTCCAATGCAAAACGACGACCAAATCCAGGAGCAACATTATATGCATATAACGCCGCTTCTATTGCCAAAGTACCACTACCACAGAACGGATCATGCAAAGGCGTCTTGCGTCTCCAAGTCATCAACTGCAACATTACCGCTGCAGTAGTTTCACGTAATGGAGCGACACCGACATCTGCACGATAGCCACGTTTATGTAATGGCAAACCAGACAAATCAAGCAATATCAATGCAGTATTTTCATCAAGATAGACACGAACATTACATTCTTCGCCACTTTCTGGCAATGTAGTCATATTCCATACATCACCAAGCTTTTTATATATAGCTTTTTGTACCATACCTTGAATGCTATGTTCTGAGTTCAGTTTACTTTTGTACGTACGGACTTTATCAACAACTACTTTGCTGTCTTTCTTAAAAAAATCTTGCCATGCAACAGCATATACGCCATCAAACAATTGATCAAAATCCAGTGCCTCATAACAAGCCATCTGCAAATACACACGATCTGCAGTACGCAAGCACAGATTACATCTAAAAAGCGCATCGTCATCAGCCACAAAGGAGACACGGCCAGGAGCATTACTGATAAGCTTATAGCCCAAAAATTTAATTTCATTTCCAAGGACCTTCTCGGCCCCAATAGCGCATAACGCCACCAGTGTATTCATAAGTATAATTTAACACTTTTACGGAATTTGTTCAAATGCAATGAGCTATACCACACATCTGGTTTATGTTTGTAAAGCCTTTTCGTTTCATAAAAGCTGCAATACCTTCGATAACACGCTTCATTGTCAAGGGATGCATAAAAGTTGCGGTTCCAACTTCCAGAGCAGTTGCTCCAGCCATAATAAATTCTATGGCATCCTGCCAAGTACTGATACCGCCAATACCAACTATTGGTTTTTGCTTTTCCACTGGAAGCGTCTGTAGCGCTGTATACAAATCATACACCAGCCGTACTGCCATCGGACGTACCGCAGGACCACCAAAACCAGCCTTGATATTATCAAATACCGGTACACCTCGCTCTATATCAATAACAACACCCTGGAACGAATTAGACAAGCTGATAGCATCTGCACCTGCCTCAATACAGGCCAGAGCAACGCCTACCACATCAGAAGCCTGAGGAGTCAATTTAACAATCAGCGGTTTATTTGTAACCGCACGTACTTCTTTGACCACAGAAGCAGCACCATCACACGTCATTCCCCATGCAGCACCGCCAGCTTTTACATTTGGACAAGATATATTGAGTTCTATAAGAGGTACTTTTGTCTGATCAAGTAATTTGGCACCATCAATATAGGTATCAATAGTCGATCCAGATAAGTTTGCAATTGCAACAGGCTTCAAAGCAAGCATCTGCGGCAGCTCATGCTCAATAAAGTGCGGAATACCGGGATTTTGCAATCCAATAGAATTCATTAAGCCAGACGGAGTCTCCCAAATACGAATACCCGTATTACCAGGACGGGGTTCTAGCGTCAAACCTTTACTTGCGATACCACCTAAAACCGACACGTCCATGATAGAAGCATATTCAGTACCAAAACCAAAAGTACCAGAAGCTCCGATAAGTGGATTACGCAATGTTACACCAGCAACACTAACAGACAAATCAGGATTTTTCTTCAGCGGCACATTCTTTTGAGCTTCGATGACAGCAGGAGATACTTTTGGTTTTTCAAACTGCAAAATCGAAGCATCAAATACCGGACCTTCTTTACAACAACGCTTATTACCTTCTGTTGTTGCAATGGTACAACCAAGACAAACCCCTACACCACAGGCCATATGAGCTTCCATGCTTATCCAACAAGGAATTCCTGCTTTTTCTGCAATGGACTTTACATACGCCAGCATAGGAGATGGACCACAGGCATACACTGCACTATATTGCTCCAATCGAAGCTTAGCCTCTGATATGATAACCGGCAACATGCCTTTTGTACCCACAGAGCCGTCATCAGTAGCTATCACAAGATTAAGCGGTTTTATACGATCCAAACCATAGGAACCGCTTTTAAAAGCAGCATAAAAATCATAGGAATCTGGCTGCAGCGTTTCTGCAAAACCTGCCACGGGCGCAACACCAACACCACCACCAATAATACAAACCTTTGTATTTGGCTGAGGCTTTGGAAAAGTATTACCCAAAGGTCCTAAAATTTGTACACCGTCATCTACTTCCAGTGAACACAGCTCTTTAGTTCCGTTGCCTTTGAGCAAAATTAAAAACTCAAGCGAAACACCGCGATGTGTTTTTTCGGCATGATACAAACTTATAGGACGAGCAAGCAACACCCCTGATTTTTCAGATCGCAGCATATAAAACTGTCCAGGCTCTGGCATAACACCAGATTTACCATTAATAACGAGCTTTAATCGATAGACACTTCCTTCTGGACGAGCTGACTCAACAGTCCCACAAAGCGTTACTTTTCCTTGAGCCAACACCGGATAAGGAACACCTGAACAATCTACTGCAACCTGCATACGCATTATATTCCTAATTCTTTTTTAGCATTAAGCAAATCTGCCTTTGCAGCACGAGTAGCACATAAGGCAGACTCAATAATATCGGCAAGGCACAAAGTACCAGCCTCACGAGACTGTTCCAATCGCTTGTCATTCTTCCATGCACACAAAATTCCTCGTGAGGAATTTATGACGCCACCGGCTTTATCAAGAAGCGTTGCAGCAATACGAGCAGCACCACCTTGAGCACCGTAACCTGGAATAAGGAAGAACAAATCAGGATGTGCATCTCGCAACATACGAGCGTCACTTTCTTCAGTACAACCAACGACAGCACCAATTGGAGCACAAGTCTCATCAGCATACTGGGCACGTGACTCTGCAGCAAGACGATTAAGTTCCTTACCGACAGCATCAATAACAATGCCACCCTGCTTTAATTCTTGCTTTTCAATATCAACCATACCTGGATTTGAGGTACGGAGTAATACAAATATTCCTTTACCACCCTTTGCCGGACTACACCATTGAGCAAACGGCGTAAGCGTATCAAAACCCATATAAGGATTTACCGTAATAATATCTGTTTCAAAATCTCCAGAAAAATGCGCCCGTGCATACGCATCTGCAGTAGAAGAAATATCTCCGCGTTTTATATCAGAAATAACAGGAAATCCATACTCTTTTACCAAGTGCAAAGTATCACAAAAGGCTTTAAGACCGGCAATACCCATAGCTTCATAATAAGCAATCTGGACTTTAAAGCAGGCAGCTGTCTTCTCTTGCGCAATATGGCGAATAAGTTCACGATTGTAGGCAACAACAGCCTCTACAGGAGAATCAAAAGCCTGCAATACCGAAGCAGGCAAATAGGAAGGATCCGTATCAAGACCCACACAGAGCGGTCCGTTTTCTACAGCGGACTCCTGAAGAATTTGCATAACATGTTTCATAATTATACCAACTATAGCATTAAAAATGGGATATTAAAAGATTTAAAACAGATACTGTAAAAAAATCTTCCAGATTTCCGATAATAACAAAGTATAGGTAGGATAATGAATTTGAAAAAAATACTTTTTTTACTTGGCGTTATATTCACAACTTCATCTTTTATGCTCACTGCATCAGCCCAAATTCCTGGAGACACACGTACTCCTCAGGAACTTCGCTATGCACTGATAAGTGAAGGCAAAAAATATATTGGCACCCCATATGCTTATGGGGGACTTGGTCCTAATGCCTTTGACTGTTCTGGTTTTATTTATACGGTCGCTCATGATTCCATCGGATATCAGTTGCCACGTACGTCAAAAGCACTCTACTCTTATGTAACAATAATCCCACGTAATGAGTTACAACAGGGAGACATTGTTTTTTTTAGAACACGAGGTTCCTCCTCTATAGCACATGCAGGTATTTATATCGGCAATGGGCAGTTTATTCACGCAGCAAGTGATGGGCCAAACACTGGCGTCATCGTTTCATCTCTAAGTGAAAACTATTGGGGCGGCATGTATGCAGGAGCCGGAAAGTTTTTACCAGTCATAGACGCACAAAACGATACCCCAAGCAAGGCAGTAACTACAAAACAAGAAAAAGCTAATAAAAAAAATAAGAATACCCCAGAAAAGACAAGTACTTCTAAAAAGAATACCCACTCTTCTTCGGATAGTTTTTTTAATCAACTGGTACTTGATGGTACCGTTGCTGTTGATTGGAGTTTATTTACCTCAAAGCAGTTTATGCTCAATTTTAGGAGTGTACCGATTACTGCAAACTTACGCCACAGCGGCTGGCCTTTGCAACTTGGTATCGGAAGTACCGTCCGTTTTAATACAGCATCAAATTGTATACAGATACCGATCTTTATCAGTGCCACACCAAATGACTATTTACGAGTCTATGCAGGACCAGTCATAACCGCAGGTTCACCAGAATTACCTGGAGATGACAGACGGATCGAAGGCTCTGTATTTCCTGGCATCATCGGTGTATCCTGGCAAACACCATCTTTTACAAAGGGTGATATAAAAGTTACCTTAGCTCAGGATATTTCTTATACCATATTTAATGAGACAGACGGCGGTGCTTTATCAGTACACAACAGCTTGTCTGCCGGTCTCCTTTTTTCTACAGGAGTCCGTATCGCATTACCATTTTCGATGTTTTAATACATAGTATGAAACATCATCTTTTTATTCTTGGTATATTTGCTGCTACCACAATGCTCCTCTCCTGCTCTGTAGATATCACTATTTCTTCAGATGGAGAGTCAGCAACTGTCCTCTCACGTTCTATCATAGGCTCTGCTATGGAAAAAACAATCAGAGCCGTAGGTGAGATACCTGCAGGTGTTCCTCTATTTGACACTGTTGAACTGAGCAGCCAGCTCAAAAAGCAGGGAATTACCCATATATCTGCACAGGTACAAGACCTTACTGGATTATCATTAAAAGCAAGCATTGCCGATATTTCAAAAGGATTAATCGGCATTCCTGAGTGTATTACCGTCCGTACCCAAAACGGAACAAAATACTTAGACTTCACGTTTTCACCTGATATCGTCGCACATGCAACGTACCTCTTATCAGAGACAGAACGGGCATATCTAGACTTACTGATGGCTCCTGTTTTAACTGGGGAATCATTATCGTCACAGGACTATCTTGAGCTTGTTGCATCTGTATACGGACAAGTCATAGCTGATGAGCTGGCAAACAGCCGTTTACAAATCACCATGACATCACAAAAGACTGGCAAAAAAGTACAACAGTCTCTTTCGCTTCTTGATGTGTTATTGCTCACTGGTGACAAACAGCTTCGTTTTACACTCCCTCTATAACAAGGATGTCATACAGATGTCTCGACACATATCATCAGAAGAACTGCAAGCCTATACCGATACTTTTTTACACCATATGAACAATGGACAGAGCATGGAAAGTGGCAGCGAAGATCTTCGCTTTAGTGCCTATCTCAGTGAAGAAGCCTTAAAAATTACCATGGAACTTAACAACACATATCATACGACACAAGAAGTACAAAAACTTGTTGCAAAACTCACCGGTAAACCAATTAACAAGTACTTAAAGCTTTTTCCTCCCTTTTACACCGACTGCGGTAAAAACATTACTATCGGGAAACGTGTTTTTATCAATGCTTGCTGTAAGTTTCAAGACCAAGGGGGAATAACAATAGGCGATGATGTACAAATCGGTCACGGAGTAATTCTGTGTACGCTCAATCATGATTTAAATCCTGATACCAGAGGAACTTTACACCCCGCCCCCATCCACATCGGTAATAAAGTATGGATAGGATCTGGAGCCATTATTAATCCAGGTGTTACCATAGGCGATGGTGCCATCATTGCTTCAGGTGCTGTTGTCACTTCAGATATTCCTGCAAACGTAATGGCAGCAGGAGTCCCGGCTCGTGTCAAAAAGTCACTCATCTAAATAATTGCAAAATAGTGTCATTTTTACCCACTTAACCGTATAGTAATGACACAAATTGCTCCTAATTGACCGCTTTTATCCCTGCAACAGTAACCCGTTGAGACATTTGTCCCAGCTCTCCTACCCACAGCCAGCAACTTACCTGCAGAACTAAGAGCAATAATAGCTCCATGCAGCCCCCTTTTATGTTATTTTCCCCTGTTTTTGCTCTTTTTTATCAAAAAAACACTTTTTTTTAAAAGTTGGCACGGCATCTGCTAATTATATAGTGAAAGCGATGCTTGAATCGCTTATAAAACTTAAACCATATATAAGGAGATACACTATGAACGAATTAGCTCTTTTTAACAACATTTTTAATGACATGATGGATGACGCTTTCCCTGTCTATTCTTCCAGAACTACTTTCAATGCTCCAAAGGTTGACGTAAAAGAAAACAAAGACAACTACCTGTTGAGCATGGATCTGCCAGGCCGTACAGAAAAAGATGTAGATATCGAAATCAACAATAACGTACTTACCATTTCTTCTCATGTTGAGGACAAAAAAGAAGAAAAGGCAGACAAAAAGGATGAAGGCAAATGGCTCATGAGGGAGAGACACTGCTACTCATTCAGCCGCAGCTTTACACTGCCTGATGACATCAATGCAGAGGCTGTCAAAGCTTCATTCAAGAACGGTGTTTTGGACATCACCATTCCTCGCAAGGCTCTGGCTGCTCCAAAGCGCATCGCAATTACCGCTGCATAACAGCATAATATAATACTAACGCCCCCGCAACTAATACCAGAGTGGGGGCATTCCCCATCCTCACTTTTAATCCCCCTGCCTACCTGAAGCTTACTTCACAGACAGGGGGATTTTTTTAAATCCAAATGCTAATACAATTATATATGCTGCCGCAGGAGAAATCATAAAATTGTCCAAAGCACCTATATCTCTCGTATCGTCAAATTCTGTCAACACTGATATTTGACATTTTCTTTCCTCCCCGTCTGTACATCTTACCCGCCTGAAAATGCATCTTACCGGTTTTGAGATTGTTGGATATAAAGAGCGGATTTAAAATCACCTTACACATTATTTGTGAGGTGCACTATGAAAAAATCAAGTGTTTATATATTCGGATTTTTGTTTTCCGTAACTTTAGTTTCTTGCTCATATAAGGCAGAATCAGACGCCGTAAAATCCATTAAAAAAATCGGTGAACGCGTTTATTACATGAATTATGAAGGTGATTATTGTCTTGATACGTACCTTGAAAAAGGCGGGGTTAAAAACGTTCAGGAACTAACTGCTTTTATTAGTTCAAGTTTAAAAACAGGAAAGTGGACTTCTCCAAAGAAAACGACTGCTTCTGACTTAAAAATTGTTCCATGTGATTTTGGGTGCAGTTCAATTACTGTAAAGAATTCTGAAAATCCGGCTGGCTTTCTTTTTGGCCGCAATTATGACTGGAAGGACTGTGCCGTTCTAATAGTTCACACAAAGCCCGATAACGGTTATGAATCTGTTTCAACTTGCTGTCTTTCACATCTCGGATTTGATGAAAATTGGGAACCTAAGGGTAAGTTTTTCAGTGACATTCAGGCGCTTGCTTTGATTTATGTCCCAATGGATGGAATGAACGAAAAAGGTCTATATATTGCCGATTTAATGGCAGGAGATGCTGAAACTACAGCGCAGGAACGCGGAAATATAAGCGTTACAACTACGGATGCAATAAGACTTGTTTTGGATAAAGCTTCTACTGTTGATCAGGCGGTAGATTTACTCAGCGGTTTAGATATGCATTCTGTAATCGGCTGGGCTCATCATTTTGCAATTTCTGATTCATCCGGAAAATCTGTGGCTGTTGAATGGGTTAATAATAAAATATATGTAAGTGAAACAAAAATCCTTACAAACCATTACGTAACTGATTGTCCAAAAAAAGACAACGGCCATAACGCAGAAACAGAAAATTCAAATACAAGATTCACCATGCTAAATAAAAAAGGAACTGCTTCAGAGTGGAAAATGTCTGAAAGCGAAACAGCTCAGGTTTTAAAATATGTAAGGGCAAAGCAGTTTAACGGAAAAGCTCTTACCGTATGGAGTGCAGTTTTTAATCCCGAGGAAAGAAAAATTACCTATTTCTTCAGGGAAAATTACGTTAATGGCATTCAGATACATTTTTAATTTTTTTGTTGTGGTGAATTATATGAAAAAGATTATTGTATGTTTTGGCATTTTAGTTTCTTCGATTTTTACTGTTTTTGCAGATAAAGTTACAGAAGTTGCATATAAAGGCTTATGGCGCACAAAAGAAAGCTATATGAATAAAATTACAGGAGATCTTGAAGGAAAAAACTTTTCAGAGCTAAATGTTGAGGAACTTAAGGAAAAGATTCTTGTTGGAGGACAGTTTTCAGAATGTGAAATAACCTATATAGAAAAAGGAGAAGATTCTGGAACTCTTGAAATTTCAGTTAAGGAAAAACTGTCGGTAATTCCGCTACCCTTATTTTCTTGGTCAGACAAAGATTTTACCGGTGGATTAATTCTTATGGATACAAACGCCTTTGGTCTTGGAAATACTTTTATGACCGGAGGTATATTTTCAAAAGAAAGCGTAAATACAATGGTCTCGTATAACAAAAAAGCAGTCTCCTCTACTGAATCTGGATTTTTATTATACGGAGGGTATGCGAAATCTGAATATGAGGTGGTTTCTCTTGATAAAGAAGACTTGTATTCGCTTGATGTTCATAGAATTGTTACAAAAGCGGGCGTAAGTTTTGCTTCTAGCGAAAACTTTTCATTCGGCGCTAATTTAGCATTTTACGACATAATTTCCTGTGAAAAAAAGTATGATTCATCTTTTGAAATTGATTTTGCGCCTTTTGTTGAATATACATCTTCAAAGTTAAGCGGTTGGTTTATTTCAAAGGATGAAATCAACCTTGAAGGGGAAGTTGGCTATTCTTCAACAAACAAACCTGTTTACTTTGCCAGTACAAAGGCTGTAAAAAATATCCGACTTTGCGACAGGGTACGCTCTCTTTTTACAATTGCAGGTGGAATTGAAAACAATAAAGCTGTCATGAATCGACTTACTCGCGATGATATCTCCTGTTCGCTAATTTCTGGAAATTTTTATTCAGAAAAAATGGCTGGCTGTGATGTTGGTTTAGAGATTGGTATTGCAAAATGCCGTCTTGTTATGTGCTCAATCTTTGCGTCTTTTCAGCAGGCTTTGATTGAAGATTATGATACCAGTACTGAATATGTTTATGGACCTTCCGGCGGTTTCCATCTCTATCTTCCGCAGGTAAATCTTCCTGCAATGACTATTGAAGCTGGCTATAACATTCCAAAACATTACATGCAGTTTGTAATGTCGCTTGGCATTTCGCTTTAAAAAACAGTTTATGTAAAGTAGAATGTAACAATGAAAATTACCATTCTTGATACACAGCCAGGTGAGGAAGATGAAATTATTGTTAAATGTTCTTGTTTTGATGAAAACCTTACCCGTTTGTTGAATCAGTTTAAAAACGGAAGTTCAAAAATGAATTTCTACAAAGATTCAAAAATCGTTATTGTTGAAAAAAAAGATATTTTTTATTTTGAGTCTGTAGAAGAAAAAGTTTTTGCCTATACTTCAGAAGATGTTTTCCAGACAAAATTTAAGCTTTATGAAATTGAAGAAATTCTGGATTCCGGCAGTTTTTTCCGTGCAAATAAAGCTGTAATTGTAAATATAAATAAAATCAAAACTCTTACACCTGCTTTTGGTGGGCGTTTTGAAGCCGTTCTAAAAAACGGGTACAGGGTAATTATTTCCAGAAAATATGTTCCAAAACTAAAGGAAATACTTGGTTTATAATGTTATTGATTTTTAGGAAGTTTATATGAAAGATAAAATTAAGACAGTTATATATATATTTTCACTTATTGTTACTGCAATTTTTTTAATTGATTCAGTTTTTCTTTATATTTTTAAGGGAAAACAGGCTGTTCTTTCTGCCGTAGACATTATGTTTATACTGCTTGATGCTTTTATATGTGCAGTCTGTTATCTTCCGCTTTTAAGTGATAAAGGCATTTCAAAAATGAAAATGTTTTTTTTGCAGATCGGATACGCTTTTACAGTAAACATTATTGTCCTTGTTACCGGGCATTTTCTTAACTGGTTTAGTTTTAAAAATCCTGCATCCTTTTTTGAATTTGAAGCAGTAATTCTTTTTTCCTACATTCTTGCATTTTTTACAGCCTATAAAATTGATTCAGGAACAGCTGATAAAATGAATGAAAAATTAAAACAGATTAATGAAAAGGATGAGTAAAAGTTTTTGTTATTTCATTACCAGACAAGCCTAGATACAATTCTGCATTTTGTAATGCCCCCGACACTCTGGGGGCTCCTTACCCCGTGTCACACACATGGCTTACCCACGGTCACTCACACGGCTTACCCAGCATCACACACATCGCTAACCCCGACAGTCTGGGCAACTCTTTTTCAAAAAAACAATATTTTTTGAAAATTCATACCAAAGTTGACAAAAAATATTACCTTGGTTGACATACAGGTTAAAAACAAACGGCTATACTCTGGTCATCAAGTACGAAATCAACGCGTTGTACTCGACTTTGACAAAACCATATTAAGGAGTATATATATGACAAATCCAAATTTTAAATCTGCTGACAGCATTTTAAGCGTATCGTTGAGAAAAAATCATTTCGTTTCCGATGAAAACTCTTTTGTCGGACATGTAACTAGAAACACCGTCACCCTCGAAAACCTGATTGCAGACATTTCCGAAAAAAACAACGGTGTCAGCCCCTACATGATCCAGCATGTGGCAAGCCTCCTGGGAGACGAAATGCTCAAGGCATGTCAAAATGCAAAGGCAGTCGATGTTCTTGGATTGGGAACCTTGTACATTACTGTCAATGGCAGTGTCAGTGGCACAAATCCAGGGGAATCAAGCATTCCGGGATTTAAACTGAATTTTACGCCAAGTCAACGTGCTCAAGAATCCGTAGACAGCCTTAAAGTCGATAAGGTTATCATCACTGATTCAAATCCTGTCATCAACACCATCATCAATACATTTAATCAGGATCAAAACGACAGCCTGATGAAAAACAAGGGTGTAAAGATAATCGGCAGCAAGCTTAAAATTGCAGGAACAGAATCCGGCATCTGGTTTGCACCAGTCCTCGATGACGGTGAAGCCAACAAAGACGAAAGCACTTGGGTGCCTGTAGATAATAAAACCATAAGTCACAACACAGCAAAAAAACTGGAGTTCTATGTACCAAACTCGCTCACTGATGCTGAGTATCGCATTGTCATCCGTACCAAATTCAGCTCAGGTGGCAGAGAGTTGCAAACCCCAGTAACCGCTATCAGTAAGATAGTCACCATCGTGTCATAACGTAGCATAGTGTTTTGCCCTGCTTGACTCCGCTCAGGCAGGGCATTTTTTTTAGAGCTTTTTGTTTGCCGGCAGCTAAAATCGCGAGATTTCTCCCACACATCGGGATTTTTCAAAATATGTTGCGGAAAAGTTTAAAAAACCACCATTATACTAAAATCTATACAGATAACGACATTCAATAAGAATGAAAATAAAGGAGATGTTTTATGAAAAAGATTTTAGCAGTAACAGCGCTCGTTTCTCTTATAGCACTCAGTGTATGTGCAGAAGGGTATGTAAACGCAAACGACCTCGAAAAAGGTACTTTAACGAGTGAGAGCGCACTTGAAGACGGATTTAAGATTTTGTCGACAGCAGAAAAGCCCGTCGTAATCGACGCCCCTGGTGATCCACTCCCTAAAAATGCAGACGGAGAACAGTTTAATCTCAGAATCAATCTAAAGGGAAAAGGCAACACAGAATACCGCTGTGTGTCATTCCCTGCAAAAGCAGGAGAGACAATTACCGTAGATTGTGCCACCTCTTCTAAAACAGACACACGCACCCTCGTAGTGGTAGACGCTGAGGGTAACAATGTGCTTTCGATCGCTGCAGCACCAGGAAACGTAGCACGTGGTAAAGCAAAAGCACCAAAAGATGGTACATACTATGCATTTTCTTCTGAAAGTGGAATGTATATTTATCAAATCGATGTAAAGTAAAAATCATACGCTAGGAATAGTATGAAAGTGAAAAAAAGAATACTTTCTCTTATTGTAGCAGCTCTTGTTTCGCTCCCGTTTTTTGCAGACGAGAGGGCACCATGGACGGATTCCCCAAATCCCCAAATTACAGGTATTGCAATCGACAGTAATGATGCCCACAACGTCATCGTACAGTTTATGCTCGAAACACCTCGCGACAATTCGGGAGCTGATTCTGGCATTGTCGAAATGACAGACAAGAAT
This sequence comes from Treponema sp., assembly GCA_024695475.1. Classification (GTDB taxonomy): domain Bacteria; phylum Spirochaetota; class Spirochaetia; order Treponematales; family Treponemataceae; genus Treponema_D. The sequence continues at coordinate 23,223 of JAILIC010000010.1, read as the reverse complement.
GGCTCCAAAAAAACAGTGGAACTCGGAAAAACTCGCAAGGCTGCTAAATCTGCTATGTTTACACCGCCTGCTTCTGGAACATACACATTTAAAGTGTATGGTATTCGTAACGATGAGACCGTAAAACACGAAAGTGCTGCCGTAGACTTTACTTTTACCCTTCCACTTGAAAAGCCTGTCATCAGTGCACTAAACCAAGGTAATGGAACGGTAAGCGTTATCTGGGACGCAGTTAAAGAAGCTACTGGCTATACCTTAACTTACACAGATGCAAGTGGCACAAAAGTAAGCAAAGAGGTAAGCAGTACAGAAGCCCACATTACCGGATTACGTGCAGGCAGTTTTACTGATATCAGCGTTACGGCATTGCGAGGCACAGAATCTGTTATTTCTGACACCTTGCACAAAAAGATAAATGCCGAAGCAGAACGAGTTTGGAACTTTACTTGGTTTGGGCAGTCGTCTAATAGCGAGCTTAACACGCTCAAAATGATTGATCCAAACGATCTCAAGTTTTCGCTCAATTCTTGTGATTATAATAAGGATACTGGTGCCATAAACAAAAAAGGTGGCAAGTTTACCGCCTTCCATGACGGTATTTCGTATTATTATACCGTACTTGACCCAGAAAAAGAAAACTTCGAGTTTACCGCAACCGTCCACATTGACTACATCAATCAGTCACCAGACGGACAGGAAGGCTTTGGTCTTATCGCGATGGACAGCCTTGGTCAAGACAAAGTAAACTCGAAAAACCATTACACAAACTCTGCTGCAATTCTGTCTTGGAAATTTACGACACACGTCAATGGTACAAAAAAAGAAATCAAAGATGGTGTTGGTGCACGTTTTGTCTCGGGCATTACAAGAGACGTAATTGAAATGGGAGACTCTGGCATTGCACAATTTGGAAAGAGCGAAGCAAAGGCATTTAGCTACGACCAAGGATCAGATACTGTAAAAACAGGAGACACGTATCGCATTACCCTCAAAAAAGATAATACAGGCTATCACGCAATCTACAAAAAGGAATATGCCAGCGACGACACAATCACCGAGTACATTATGTACGATACGGATAACACAAAGCTCCGTCAGCTGGACAAAGACCACATTTATGTAGGATTTGCAGTTGCCCGTGGTATGAATGCCACGTTTAGTGACGTTGTTTTTACGGTTACCGATCCAAAAAACGACCCTCCCGCTCTTGAAGAGCCGCCAGAACTTATACCACTCACTCACGTTGTAAACTGTCCAACATCGTATTACAGCACAAAGTATCCCTTTGTGTACACAACAAATGCTGATGGTCACATTACCGTCACAGACAAAAAAGGCAGAGTTCTCATTCATAACGCACCAGTTAAGGCAAATGTCGATTTTATAAAGAAAATACACTTGCAAAAAAATATGAATGACTTGACGATTACGTTTACTCCAGACAGTACTTACAAGCCTGGTACACATCAAGTTATTGCACAATACAACGCCACAAAGGGCGATTATGAAGAAAACTACAAGAGCGTAACCGATGTGCAGTCAGTTATCGTAAAAGGCTATAAAGGCTCAAAGCTTTATGTTGACCAAAACGGCGATGCTTTTGGCAAAGGTACAAAAGAGTCTCCGCTAGACCTCATAACAGCTATGTATTACGTTAAACCAGGACAAAAAATCGTCCTCAAAGGCGGAACATATTACATGCAGTCTGGTATTGTCATCGATCGTGGTAACAACGGCACTCCGCTTTTCCGTAAAAAGCTTACGACAGAGGACAACGAGCGTGCAATTCTTGATTTTAGCAATGCTAAATCCGGCTTTGTACTATGGGGAAATTACTGGGAAATCGAAAACATCGATATTACAAAGACCTTTGGCAACATCAAAGGAATGCAGGTTGGCGGCAGTTATAACATTATCCGCAACGTAAAGACCTATGACAACGGTGACACTGGTTTGCAGGTGTCTGGATCGTCTGTGGATGGTCAGGCCAAATGGCCACGTAAAAACCTTATCATTTCTTGCGAAAGCTACAACAACTGTGATCCAGCAATGAACAATGCGGACGGATTTGCTGCAAAGCTCACCTGTCGCGACGGTAACGTATTCCGTTATTGTATTGCTTACAGCAACATTGATGATGGCTGGGATTTGTTTAGCAAGATAGAAACAGGCCCCATCGGTGAAGTGTTGATTGATCAATGTATTGCCTACAGGAACGGCAGCCGGCTTGATGGCAGTGGCAATGGAGATGGCAACGGTTTTAAGATGGGTGGTGACGGTATTGCAGTCAAGCACGTATTACGTAATTCCATCGCTTATGAAAACGGAGCTGCAGGCATTACAAGTAACTCTAACCCGGCACTACAGCTAGAAAATGTTACCAGTTATGGCAACAAAGGCACAAATATCACCTTGTACGGCAAGGGAACAAACTCGCCACGTGACTTTAGTGCAAAAGGCGTCATTTCGCTCAAAGCAGAAGGGGCAGACAACATTGTTGAGCAACCAACCTTGCTGAGTGAATCAACGTACTTCTTTGACGGTTCCAATGCTAAAAACAGCAAAGACGAAATACTCAATGACACGATTTTTGAGAACACTGACACAAGCGTCAGACCAACGTTAACCGACAAAGGTACAATTGATTTACATGGACTGTTTACGCTTAACAGCAATGCACCAATGAACGCAGGTGCCATTATAAAATAACATACATATCCTGCTTGTATCTATCTCAAGCAGGATAATTTTTTTATAATATATTAAGACTGTTATTCCGATACTAATAGTTAGGAGAATGCTGCTTATGTCCTTTAAAAAAATTTTATCATCATTACAATTTAAACTTATTGCTATAGTATTAACAATATTTATTATTTCAAATGTTATCCTTGTATCTATTGCTCTTAACCTTTCGACAAAGTCAACAACCCACTCGGTCGATCAGTTGCTCAATGCCGTAACCGAGACTGCAGCTGCTAATATAAAAGGTGAAATGGAAAAAAACTTTCGAGTGCTCGATGCAGTATCACGACTTGAAATGCTCAGGGATGACAATATACCTCTCATCGAAAAATGTCGTCAGCTCTCTCAACTTTCAAAACTTACTGATGACTACGAAAATATCGGTTTCTACACTCCCGAGGGATCAAGTTATACTGCTGCAGGACAGGCAATCCAAATCAAACGGCCTTACATCGATGCAGCTCTACGGGGAGAAAACTATATTGCCGACCCAACCATCAGCCCTGTCAACGGCATGTTTTTCCAAATATATGCCATGCCTGTCTTTGATGAAAATCACAAATCTGTAGGCTGCTGCATTATAAATGTTATGGGCGAGACCCTCTCAAAACAAATAGCTAAGCTTAAATTTGGTACTTCGGATTCCCATATACAAGTTGTAAGCCGCACTACAGGACACACAATAGCCTCAAATGTTTTTGACGAGGTACTTAGTGGTCAGGATGTAAACACCGATGCAGACGAAAATATTAAGCCAATCCTTAAAAAAATGATGAGTGGCGATACTGGTACCGAGAGTTTTATAAATCCTGCCAACGGCATGAAAATGATAGCCGCCTATCGTCCCGTACCTGATACTGACTGGTCCGTACTCGGTGTTTGTGGGTATGAAGATTTTTATCATAGTATTTCTACCATGACTTCATTTATCGGAACAATCTCTTTAGTCATGCTTATCATCTCCTTTATTACAGTCGGTGCTGCTATGTCGATTGGTCTCAAACCGCTCAAACATGTTAAAACTGCCATTGCTGACGTAGCCTCAGGGGATGCGGATTTAACAAAACGAATAAGCAACAAAGGCAATAACGAAATATCTGATGTTGTCACCGGTTTTAATACATTTATGACAAAACTGCAGGAAATTATCACACAAGTTAAGCAGTCAAAAGAAAAACTTGGTAGCGCAGGTCTTGAACTGCAAGACAGCACAAACAATACATCTTCTTCTATAACAGAAATTCTTGCAAATATTGAGTCTGTCCACTCTCAGATTGCAAACCAGTCAAACTGTGTTCATGAAACTGCAGGGGCAGTAAATGAAATTGCTTCTAATATTGAATCTCTCGAAAAGATGATTGATAAACAAACAAGCGGTGTTGCTGAGGCCTCTGCTGCTGTTGAGCAGATGATCGGTAATATCGGCTCTGTAAATCAGTCTGTTGAAAAAATGTCTGCATCTTTCAATGATTTAATTGAAAAAGCACAAAATGGTCTGCAAGTACAAAATGACGTCAATGACAAAATTGAGCAGATTAAAGGTCAAAGCGAGACCTTACAGGAAGCAAATGCTGCAATTTCTGCCATTGCAGAACAGACCAACTTGCTGGCAATGAATGCCGCCATCGAAGCTGCTCACGCTGGTGAAGCTGGTAAAGGTTTTGCCGTTGTTGCTGACGAAATCCGCAAACTGTCAGAAACTTCTACCTCTCAGTCAAAGACTATTGGTGAGCAGTTGAGTAATATTCAACATTCCATAAGTGAAGTTGTTTCTTCATCAGAACAGTCTAGCGTCGCTTTTGACACCGTTACCATCAAGATAAAAGAAACTGACCAATTGGTTCGCCAGATTAAGGCTGCCATGGAAGAGCAAAATGCCGGCTCACAGCAGATAAGCAATGTTTTGCATACGATGAATGATAGTTCCCTTGAAGTAAAAACGGCAAGTGCTGAAATGTCAGCGGGTAACAAAGCCATTCTTGATGAAGTACGAACACTGCAGGATACTACTGGTCTTATGGAAGACAGCGTAAAAGAAATGACCGTTGGTGCTCAAAAAATCAATGAGACAGGCGAAGCTTTACGTGCTATTGCTACACAAATGGAAGACTCCATAAACGAAATTGGTAAACAAATAGATCAATTTAAGGTCTAAAGATATCTCATGCGTGCGTTGATTACCTTTTAACAAAGGGATACAATGCACGCATGGATACTCAAACAGACAGCAGACTTACTGCAATAGAGACAAAGCTTGCCTATTTAGAAGATTTTATGAATCAATTACAGGCAGTTACTGTAGAACACACCAAAACGATTGAAGTCCTTAAGACAGAAAATCAAATCCTTTCTGGGCGACTTCATGATCTTATTGATTCCTTAGAAGAAATTCCTAATCGCAAACCCCCTCATTATTAATAGTATTACTGGCGCATTCTGCAACCGTTCTAAAGGAGTTTTATATGGTAAAAGCAAGTACACAGTATAAACGAGAACATAAAAAAGACTATGGTCATGAAAAAGTAGATATTCTTTATGAAGACCCGTATCTTATGATCATACTAAAACCATCTGGTATACTCTCTGTTCCCTACGAGGGCAGTAAAGCTCGTACTGCAATTGATGCCGTTGAGCAGATAATGCGTAAAAATGGTTCTTATGCCAAAAATCATAGACCATTTGTCGTACACCGCCTTGACCGGGATACTTCTGGAGTAATGATGTTTGCCATGACAGAAACCGCTCAAAAAAAGATTATGGATACGTGGCATACCATGGTAACAGAACGCTTATATCGTGCAGTAGCAGAAAATCCTAAAAAAGGATTGTTGCCTCCTCAGGGCTGTATTGATGCACCGCTTGCCTATAACGCCCACAATATCGGTTTTGTTCCCCGTCCGAGCGATACACCTTCTGAAAGTGCCTACAAACATCGTGCACACCAATCTCATGAGGCTACTTCAATTTATGAACGTAACCTTCATTTTAAAGACGGTAAGGCAGAGTTTAAAACAATCTCAGCGCGTACAAACTATACAATCATAGCACAGGGATTAACTCATACACTGTTTGAATTAAGCCTTGATACCGGTCGTAAAAATCAGATTCGTGCTCATTTATCTTATATGGGTTATCCACTGGCAGGGGACGAAAACTATCGTGCAAAGACAGATCCATTTAAGCGCCTTGCTCTCCATGCACGGACTCTGGAATTTGACCATCCATTTACCGGTAAACACCTCAAATTTGAGGTTGCAGAACCAGAGGAATGGCTTACCTATGTCCAAAAAGGAGACCCGCATCCAGCAACACCTATCTGGAATAAACGTGAAGCACACACCATGCCAGAAATGAATCACAATGCAATAAAAAAGCCTGTCAGTCATAAAAAACTGGCAGGCATGGATTACATTTCTCGTGGCAAGCTTATTGGCAAAAACAAAAAGTCTTGATACACCTGTAGGATATTAGTCAATCTGTAAGAACGCTTTATAAGCGTTATATGCCTGACAGATATCTTCTTTTGATGTAATTTCCCATGGAGCATGCATACTCAATACTGACACTCCTGCATCAAGAACATTCATGCCATACTTTGCAGCATACAGAGCGATAGTTCCGCCGCCACCTTGGTCAACTTTACCCATCTCACTCATTTGGTAAGCTACACCAGCTTTTTCCATTGCGGCGCGGACTTTAGCTAAATACTCTGCATTGGCATCGCTTGCACCATACTTTCCTCTGCTGCCGGTATATTTGTTAAAGACAATGCCACCACCTAGGAAGGAAGCATTGTCTTTATCATACAAACCGCTGTTCATTGGATCAAAGGCAGCGTTTACATCACTTGAAAGCATGTTGCTGTTTTCAAGGCAACGGCGCAGGGTAAGCTCGCTATAACCACCTTCCAGTTTTTCGACAACACGGGATACCGCATTTTCAAATACATGAGAAGACATACCGGTAGCACCATCACTGCCAATTTCTTCTTTATCAACACAAACACAGCATGCAGTTCTCTTACAAACTCCTGCATCAAGCAGTGCCTTAAAAGAAGTAAAAGCACAAGAGCGATCATCTTGTCCATACGCAAGTATCAATGAACGATCAAGTCCTAAATCGCGTGCTTTGCCTGCTGGTACTACTTCCAGTTCCGCTGACAGTAAATCAGATTCTTCGATGTTATATGTTTGCTTAAGCAATGCAAGTACTGCTTTTTTTACAGATGGCTTATCTTTATCTGATTTTTCCTTATCATCTTTATCCTCGTTTTTGGTCGGCTTTCCTGAGCCAATAATAAGATCGAGGCTTTCACCAGAAATAAAATCAGAAGCTTTTTCTTTCATCTGATCCTGAGCCATGTGAGGCAAGATATCAGAAATACAGAATACAGGATCGGTCTCTTTTTCACCAATAGAGATAGTTACGGTACTTCCGTCAGTTTTGCATACAACTCCGTGGATTGCCAATGGTAAAGTAACCCACTGGTATTTTTTAATGCCACCATAATAGTGTGTATTAAGATAGACAACAAAATCCTTTTCATATATAGGATGCTGCTTTACATCTAATCGTGGCGAATCAATATGAGCTCCCAAAATATTCATACCAGAAGCCATTGGTTCTGATCCAATAGTAAAAAGCATAATACTCTTATTCATTTTTTGGACATATACTTTATCACCTGGTTTAACAACAGATACAGCTTCTATATTTTTGTAGCCATTCTGTTCTGCCTGTTTGGCAATTTCAACTACACATTCTCGTTCTGTTTTACCAATATCCAAAAACTGCTTATACGCTGTAATCAAAGATTCTTCCATGATATATATTCTCCTTACTAAAATCCACGTTAGCGTCGTACCCAAAGCACGATATCGCCTCCTCTCTATGAGGTCATCAGTATATCACACAACACTGTAATATAAAACACACAAGCATGATAAAAGCATTTTTAAGTTTAAATATAACTTTACCACTGTTATTTATAACAAATACACGATATACTATTCGTAATGTCTTCTGCTGATATATCACAAGCAAATAAAAAAAGTATACGGTTTTTACAGTTTATATTAGTCACTTTAACGCTCATATTGTTTTCATTACTTATCATCATGAAAACAGGTATTTCGTTACCTGCAAGAACGATGAAGCTTATGAATAATGCTGATAACTGTCCTCTTATGAAAGTCTCTATAGTAAAGAATATGGAGAAATGCTGGACTGAAGAGGATGGCACTATAGAACTGGCTCAATATGATGGTATTTTCTATAACAAGATGAATGCCTTTACTATCAAGCAATGGGAAATTTCATTTAGTATTCCTCCCCGTAGCGTTATAGATCCAAATCCTTGGAATATTACAGCTACCTTATCTGATGGAATCGTACATATCAGACAGTTATTACAAAGTGACATTACAGATCTTAATGATAAAGAAAAGTTTTATTACATAAAACCAGGCTCCTATCAGACCTTTGGTCTTATGATACATACCCCACGTAACTATGATCCTGCATATACAGATCTCACCCTTACCATGAAGCCTTATTTTTATCCAGGACACTTAGTTGTTTTTAGAATGGCTGTAGCCATACTTTTTACTGCGATTATATTTCTCTTTACTTATATTCACGTAACTATCACCAAAATAAACGAGGTTCAAAGAATCCGTAATCAGACACAAGATTTTATTGAGCAAACCCTAAAGCTTTTTGCAAATACTATCGAAGCAAAAGATACGTATACCAGCGGTCACTCTGAACGCGTTGCTCTTTATGCTAAAGAGATTACAACACGACTCGCTCTGCCAAAAGATGAACAAGAAATTGTCTATTATGCTGGACTCTTACATGATGTCGGTAAAATAGGCATTCCCGATAACGTGTTACAAAATAATACAAAACTCTCAGATAATGAGTATGAATTAATAAAACAACATAGTGCTATCGGCGATCAAATCTTTAAGGATTTTACTTACCTGCCTGGTATTGCTACTATCATACGACATCATCATGAGCGTTTTGATGGCACAGGATATCCTGATCATCTTAAAGGAAACGGTATTCCTCTCTTTTCACGTATCATCTCAATTGCTGATGCCGTTGATGCTATGACAACTACCCGTTGTTATCGAAAAAGTCTCTCGTTGGAAGTAGTCAGGGAACAACTCAAACAAGGTGCAGGTACTCAATTTGATCCTCAATTAGTACCAATCATGATAGAAATGATTGATGATGGTTTTGTTCCTCTCCGTTTACCAGAGTCCTCGATAGAACCTCTTGAGTATTATCATGAATAATCATCATATGTGCATAGTATTTTGAATAGAAAAAAATACTGTTTCATGTTATACTCTACATATATATACATATATGAGAGGGTTAAAAATGGCTACATTTAATGCAATACCAGCTGATTCGTACTCATTGCAACCATTCACCGCTATTGGTAAAGAATGGATGCTTATCACTGCCGAAAAAGATGGTAAAGTTAATACTATGACTGCTTCATGGGGTGGACTAGGAGTTTTATGGGACAGGAATGTTGCCTATATCTTTGTCCGTAACAGCCGCTATACAAAAGAGTTTTTAGATGGAGCAGATTCTTTTTCATTATCATTTTTAGACCATGAAAAATATGCTAAGCAAATGGGATATCTTGGCAGTGTAAGCGGTCGCAACGAAAATAAAATTGAACAGTCAAAACTGACAATTGCACACTCAGTGGGTACTCCCTATTTTCAGGAAGCTGATACCATATTGATATGCAAAAAGTTATGTTGTCAGCCACTTGAACCACAAAACTTTCTGGTCAATGAGATAGAGCCAAACTATTATGAATCAAAAGATTATCACAACATGTACATCGGACAAATTATGATGATCTTAAAAAAAGACGAAGAATAAGGATTTAAAACAAAAAAGACTGGAAATAATTCCAGTCTTTCTTTGTGGAGATGAGGGGACTTGAACCCCTTACCTCTAGCATGCCATGCTAGCGCTCTAGCCAGGTGAGCTACACCCCCAAAAGGATATTCCTACTATAACAAAAAGAATAATTCTCTGTCAAGTTTATCTATCTTATTTTACTTTGTTTTGTATGGCAACACCTCATATCTGCTGCCATACAAAGCACATCATCATTCTAGCGGGTCATTTTACGATATATAGTCTTATGAGGATGATCAGCATCATCACCAAGCATTTTCTTACGCCACTCAGCATATTCTGACCAGTTACCTTCAAACCACTTGACTTCACTATTATTTTCAAATGCAAGTATATGAGTACAAACGCGGTCTAAGAACCAGCGGTCGTGGCTAACTACCAACGCACATCCGGCAAAGTCTTCCAAAGCTTCTTCCAATGCACGGATCGTCTGTACGTCCAAATCATTGGTCGGCTCGTCAAGGATGAGCACGTTACCGGCTTCTTTTAACATCATGCCAAGGTTAAGACGATTTTTTTCACCACCACTGAGTACACTTACTTTTTTATTCTGGTCAGCACCATTAAAATTAAACCAAGAACAGTATGCGTGACTATTTACTTCTCGTACACCACCTTCCAGAGCACGACCTTTTTCGTCAACTGCGCCGAGTTTTATTAAATCTGCTCCACCTGATAAGGTCTCGTAAACTGTTTTATTCATGTCGAGCTTGCTTCGCATCTGATCGACATATACCAACTTAACGGTTTGTCCAACTTTTATATCACCACTGTCAGGCTTTTCACCACCGGTGCCACCATCAAGACGCTCTACAGTCTGCCCCGCAGCGTCAGCTATCAATTTAAGCAGTGTTGTTTTACCAGCACCATTTGGACCGACAATACCGACTATAGCACCAGCAGGGATGGTGAAATTGAGGTTCTCGAACAATAAGCGGTCGCCATATCCCTTTGTAAGGTCATGGGCTTCAATAACGACGGAACCAAGACGTGGACCTGCTGGTATAGAAATTTGAGAGTCTTTAAGCTGCTGTTTGCTCTCTTGTGCCAACAGTTCATTATATCGAGTAATATGTTCCTTATGTTTAGCTTGGCGACCTTTAACACCCATGTGGATCCATTCAAGCTCTCGCTGAATTTCTTTACGGCGTAAGCTTTCGCCTTTTTCTTCACGTGCAATACGAGCTTCTTTTTGTTCCAACCATGAAGAATAATTACCTTTAAATGGATAGCCCTCACCACGATCAAGCTCTAAAATCCATCCTGCAACATCATCAAGGAAGTAACGATCATGAGTAATGGCAATAACAGTACCTGGATATTCATGCAAGTGTCGCTCCAACCAAGCAACAGTCTCTGCATCAAGGTGATTAGTAGGCTCGTCTAAGAGAAGGATATCAGGTTTTTGCAGCAATAAGCGGCATAATGCAACACGGCGACGCTCACCACCACTTAAAACATCTACTTTTTGATCTGGTGGAGGACAACGCAAAGCATCCATTGCCAGTTCAAGATTGTTTTCGAGATTCCAGGCATCGAGTGCATCAAGTTTTTCCTGCAATTCTGCCTGTCGAGCACCTAATTTATCATAATCTGCATCTGGATCACCAAAGGCTTCATTGACTTTATCAAATTCTGCCAAAAGATCGGTTATCTCTTTTGCACCTTCACTTACTACTTCTTTTACGGTTTTACCACTTTCAAGATATGGTTCCTGTTCCAGATAGCCAATGGTATATCCTGGTTGCAAAATTGTTTCACCAGTAAAATCAGTATCAATACCTGCCAGTATTTTAAACAGACTTGATTTTCCAGCACCATTGGGGCCAATAACACCAATTTTTGCACCATAATAATACGAAATACTGATATTTTTCAGAACAACTTTTGTACCGTATGCACGGCTTACATCATTCATTGTGTAAATGATTTTTTTATCGTCAAATGTCTTTGCCATATAAAATAACTATATAGAAGAAACTAGAAAGTGTATACCCATTACATTCTCAATCAATTAAAAAGCAGACTTGTGAAAATTCATTTTTATAGGTATACTTTAATTGTGTCTACGTTATACATTGTTGCAACGCCTATCGGCAATCTAGGTGATATTACATTTCGAGCTATTGAGACTTTCAAAAATGCTGATGCCATTGCCTGCGAAGATACCCGACATACCTTGCAACTGTTAACACATTTTGAGATACGCAAACCTTTGATTTCATGTCGCGCACAAAATGAAGAAATTGCTGCACAAAAAATCATCGGGTTACTTGATGAAGGCAAGACAGTGGCATATGCCAGTGATGCCGGTACACCAGGCATAAGTGATCCTGGTGCTCTATTGGCAGGATTAGTAAGGAATGCCGGTCATACCGTTGTTCCCATTCCTGGTCCATCTGCCTTTGCAACATTAGTGAGTGTCGCTGGTGCAGGCGGTAAGACACTCATAATGGAAGGGTTTCTTTCTCCTAAGTCTGGAAGAAGACGAAGTCGAGTAAAGGAGCTGTTGGAAACTGGAGATGCATTTGTTTTATATGAATCTCCATTTAGAATTGTAAAGCTTTTAACCGATATTGCCGATATTGATAATAAGCGGCGAGTTGTAGTCGGCCGTGAGCTTACAAAGCTGCATGAGGAAATTATCGAGGGTACCGCAGAAGAAATGCGTGATGATTTTTCTGCAAGAACTTCGATAAAGGGTGAGTTCGCAGTATTTGTTTCTGGAATAAAAAAAACTAAACATTCTGAAGAAAATACCGATAATTAAGGTATCGAGGCAGGGAACTATGATGATAAACAAAATTGACGGAATCAATCCTCTCAGCAACGTACAAAACACACGCCGCAGCAATGTATCTGCAAAGGTTGAGTCAGGTTCTGATTCTATCTCAGTATCTGACGAAGCAAAAAAAATGGCTGAAGCTTACTATCTCAACCAAGTAGCAGATGAAACACCCGATGTACGTACTGATTTAGTAATGCAGATTAAAGAGAAGATTAAAGACCCTAATTATATTAATTCACAGGTTTTAAATTCTGTTGCCGACAGAATCATGGAAAGTTACGGACTGTAATACACAGTTTGTTTGACATTCCATGTATATAAAAAAGACGGACTACGGTTCGTCTTTTTTTGTTTTTAGAGGATACCGTACCGATGATTGATCCATCAAAATTATTTCAACTCTCCGGTGGTCAAAAACGCCGAAAACTTGCCCTTTGCTTTGGTGCCCTAGAAAGAGATATTGCGGGTATTGCCGAAAAAGGATCGGAATATAACTACGCATCTTTATCTCGACAAGACTATACAAAACAACTTGCACGTATCGTATTGGAAGACCCTAAATTACCTGCTGATGCAAAAAATGAATTACAAGCCCTGCTTACTGCACCAGTATTTGATGAGCGACGCGTCTGCAACTGTGCCCGTAACCATCTTTTGCAAATCATAGGTACCTTTCCTGCTGAATGGGATTTAGTTATTGCGCCACATCAGCCATCTGTTGATGAACAAGGCGTAGTCAGAAAACGACAGTTTTATCCTGGCGTCTGTGTATATGCAGAAGACATCCGATCTCCTTTTAATGTAGGCTCTATTTTTAGAACCGCAGAAGGCATGGGAGCTGAAAAAGTCTATATATCTCCATCGTGTACCAGTCCCGACCAAACACGAGCCATACGAAGTGGTATGGGATGTATAGAAACCATGGGATGGCAAAAAGCTACTTTGGACGAGCTGCCACAAGAGTTACCTGTTTTTGTTTTGGAAACTGGTGGTACTCCCATTGAAGACTTTGCCTTTCCTCGTCAGGGCATTTGCATTATTGGCTCAGAAGAACTCGGGGTAAGTCCGCAAGCATTAGAACGAGCAACCTATGGCAGAGTAACCATACCAATGATTGGGTTAAAAGCATCACTTAATGTTGGTGTTGCGTTTGGAATCCTTATGCAAAAGTGGGTTGAAAGTCTCAATCGCTCCTGACACCGACTGTTGAGACGATTTTATTTATTAGAAAATGCCTGCTTAAGTTTCATGATTACGTCTTCAAACTTGGTCTTATCAGTAAGCTGAAAGTGTTTGAGTACATTAGGGTCAATCTGCTCATACTCAATTTCTAGATTGCCGTAATGGACCATCATATCTGCCAAACACACAAGATAGGTTAACGTACGATATTCTTGCGGAGCAGCTTCACAGTCATGATGATATCTAATAACAGAAATAATCACTTCTGGAAAATTCCATTTTTCAGCAATTAACGCTCCAATCTCACCATGATTAACACCTGCAACCAATAACTCAAATATGCTATCTGAAATGCCTGCTGCAGCACATTTTACCTTGAGGTTTTGCATTAACCCTGGATGTGCAGTCTGGAATATGATTTTACCCATATCATGCAATAAACCACAAACATAGGCATCTTCGATAATTTCTTTTTTACCGACACATAAATTACGAGCTAAATTATACGAATAAAAAGCTACCTGATATGCATGAGACCAAATCTTTTCTTTTACTTCATCTTCCTGTGCAGCTAAAGCATCAAGAGAACCTATAGAAATCAATAGATTTCGAATTCCTCGTAAACCAACTAAACGTACTGCATCAAAAATACTTTTACAAGACGAAGACATAGCAAATGCAGCTGAGTTTACTAATCGCAACAACTCTGCGGTTAACGAAACATCATTACTAATATGCATTGCTATATCAGACAGTTTTGACTCAGGATCATCTAACAGTTTATTGACCGCTGCGATATTCTTAGGAAACTGAGGCAACTCATCGATAATTTTGGCAAACTCTCCAGATAAAAACTCAATGGCAGATTGGGTTTTTTCATTAAGAGGCAAGATAATTCTGGTTATAGTTTCTGTATCAGTAGTAAGTACTTGATAATTTTCTTCAGTAAGCCCAATCTTTTTCAACATCAAAATCATAATGATGAGTCCAAGACCGGCACCTTCTGTATCATCGATAATCTGCGTCAAAGCCTCATTTACCGATGTATATTGCTGTGCACGTGAAATTTTATCATGAATACGTTTATACTCAAAAAAAGTGAGCACCGCATTATTCCGTACTTCCAGCCGTATTTTATTATTACGCACCTGTAAAATCAGTTTTACATACAGTCCTTTGTTTTTCTGCAAATCAAGATAATAATTGATACGACTAATTGTATCTTCTTTAAATGTCTTCATACCGAGGACATAATCATCTTCATTCGTTAAATCAAGGTGTTTCTCTTCAAAATAAACACGCTTTGTATTTGCCTTTTTAGCATTTGTTACCAGTTCAATTAAACAGTAGGTTAAAAACTCTACCATTTGCTTTTGTGCCAACTCGGTCAAAAAAGCCGTAAGGACATCCGTCATATAGACTTCTATATCATGAGGTAATGTATATGTCGTAATGGTTAGAGGAATTCCTGTCTGAATTGCCATTTTTATTTTTGAGTTATTAACTGGTATGCGCTTCTGTTCTTCTGTCATGATAATTATAATTTTATTTTAACACAAAAATACATAATTGGCACTATATAATAAGTGTACAATTGTTAATTTTCTTTGCATTGATTGACTTTATTTTTTCGGATACTATTTATATTATGAACGACAAACTCATCAGTGAACTGTTTATTCTAGGGATACAAATTCTTATTTGTATCCGTGTATTCTTCGTTCAACAAAAAACCATTGTTTCTATCGTTATCCTTTCGCCATTATCGGTACTTCTCAGTATTCTTCAAATCTGTATTTGGGGACTAGGAATATCAGAAGGCGTTATTTTCATCATATCACTGCTCATATTTATTGGTAACACTCACGCACTAACCCGTTTGCAACACCACTTGTTTATAGACTTATATAACATTCCTTTTTTCATTTTTTCTGTTCTTATGCTTATCGTCACCGCTTTGTGTATAACTCTTTTATTATATCTCCATCCTGCATATTACAAAAAATCACAATTACATACAGTGACGACAAAAACATATATGACCGGCTCATTGCAAACAGGCTATACCCCAAGACAAATATTTGATCCACTGCCAAACATGACAATATGGACGATACAGCCCCAAAAGAATCTAGAGGTCAAGCAGCCCGTCATTCTTTTTGTACCAGATCTTCGCAGCAACACACAAAATTACATGCCTGTTTTACAGGAACTGTCAAATAAGGGCTTTATTGTTATTTCTGCAGACTGTCAAGAATTGACAAAAAATTGGTTCCATTCCTATCTAGATATACCTCAAATTCGATCTTCTGCAATCGTCTATCAATCCTTATACCATTCAGAGGCATTTGAAAATATACTGCAAACAAGAACCGATGCAATCGTCAACGTATACGATCACCTTATAGCATATAGCGAGTCTCAATTTGGAAAAGACACAAAATACTATCTTCTTGCAGATGTTGCTTCAGCACAAGCACTTACAATCGTTGCTCCCAAACACCCTTATAAAATAGTTGGCGTGTATTCATTGCACTATGATACTGATTATCAAACCCCTGGATATGGTTGCCTGGACTCAACCGACCCTGTCACTGCTTGGTTGCATGGATTGCGAACTTTTGACCAAGATATGTTTATAGCCCGATATATTGCTATAAAAACAAGTAATAAAATACAAAATGCGTATGCATCATACCATGTCCAAGAGGTTTCAAATGACACTCAATGAATTATCAACCTATTTTAATTCATTTTTACATATCGAAAACTTTTCCCATGATCCATCACGAAATGGAATTCAAATAAGTAATTCGTCACCAACGACAAAACAAATTGTCAAAGTAGCTTTTGCCGTAGACGCTTCTCTTGCAACAATGACAGAAGCCATAAATCAAGGTGCACAACTCCTCTTTGTACATCATGGTATTTTCTGGGGAGACTGCACACCTATTACAGATATCCACTATCAGCGTATTGCCACATGCATACGCTCTGATTTAGCATTGTATGCTTGCCATATACCGCTTGATGCTAATGAACTTGTCGGTAATAACTATGGTATTGCACAACGACTTCACATGACCAATCTTCAACCTTTTGGTGATTGGCGAGGAATGCTTATAGGCGTAAAAGGCTCATTGCCACAGCCACTTTCAATAGAACAACTGGCTGACAGTGCATTACTTCATCAAAAACCACTACATATTCTCCCTTTTGGTAAAACAACTATTACTACCGTTGCAATAATATCAGGAGGTGCAGGAGAAGACTTTATCCAGGCGGTGAGTGCAGGTGTTGATGCATATATCACTGGTGAAATTAGTCACGAGGAATTTCACCCAATAAAAGAACATGGTCTCACCGTTATTGCAGGTGGTCATTATCAAACAGAAACAGTCGGTGTCAATCTTGTCCGACAAAAGCTCGAAAAAGATACGGGCATTGCAACTACTTTTATTGATATACCAACAGGACTATAATATACAGGGAGTCACACACAATCTATTATGAATAAAATAACACAAAAAAAATGTTTACCTTTTATCCTTACCTTTGTTTGTTTTTTTCTTGATCAGCTTACAAAGCAGCTCATTGTTACCTATATTCCACTTTTTTCTATTGGTGCAAGTTTTGGAGGCGATTTTTTAAGAATCATCCATGTGGCAAATCCAGGAATTGCTTTTAGCTTAGGAGATTCTTTACCACAGGCAACCAGAAGCTTGTTATTTTCCGCAGTGCCGTTAGCAGTACTCATATTAGTTATAGTTGTATATTTTCGAAGCAATGACTTTACCACCTTTCAGCGGTGGTGCATTTGTGGTGTTCTCGGAGGAGGCTTCGGCAATCTTTTTGATCGCTTTTTTAGGGCTGAAGGTGTCGTAGACTTTATCGATATAAAATTTTATGGCTTACTTGGTTTAGCACGTTGGCCAACATTTAATGTAGCAGATATGATGGTTGTCATCTGTGGAGGACTGCTTTTTCTATCATTTTTTATAACAATAAAAAAAATCGAAGGACGGTAACAATTACCCCTTACATAAAAAAAGCTGACCTCTAAGGTCAGCTTTACATTATCAATAACCATCAGACATAGCACGGTTCATATCTTTCTGGCACAATTCCGCATATACAAGACTTCTCTTTTTAAGATCATCTTTTAACGCCTGTGGGAATGGCATAAATCGCCAGAATATACCACGTACTGTTTTATCAAGTCGCTGAACACCATTTGCTTCTTTTGTCATCCAAAGAATATAATCCTCAACAAAGAATGATTTTAAGTCACCTTTGAGTTTTTGAGAATCAATCCACTGATAATACTGTCCTGTAAGACCTTCTTCCATCCAGTAATATGATGCTTTTTCTTTTGCAACCTGCCAACGCAAATCAGCAACAGCACGCAATATAGAAATAGTCAAATCACGAGGATACATTGGAATAACAATACGACCACGGCTGGTAATACGATTATAACGATCAAAAGGTTCCCAGCAAAAACCAAAGTCTCCATATGTCGGAACCAACAAAACAAAAGGAACAATGCGGTTTGACATATTTTTATGGATACGGCAGAAGGCACCTGGATCGATAGACTCAACCCAAGAAAGAATACTCAGTACATTCTCTCTAAATCCTGTCGTTTTTGGTATACAATGAAAAAATTCACGGGTAAATACAGGGAACTGGTTACCCTGCCGACCAATCGTCATCTTTGCCATCTGGCGTACCGTACCAAACTCTGTATCAAGGTTACCTGTATTTGCTGCAACAAGCGATGGACCAGCAGCAAGTTTTTGTTCGACACTTACATATGACTGTTTTATTTCAGCCAATTCGCGTAAATTTCCAGATAACTCTTTATCACACTTTAATAATCGACGTAGACGTTCATTAATTTCACTGATTGCTTTTTTCTGAGTCTCAGAATACGCCTGCATATGACCAGGCAATTCCAACATAGGTGTATGTTCAGTCAATGTATTTACATAGCTTTGTAATTCGCTTTCAAGTGAAGTACGCTCTGCTTCTTTAACCTTAACCTGGCTTTCACAAGCCTGCATACGACCTGAGTTTTTGCTCTGCAAAGCCATAAGACGCTGTTGTTCAGCAGCATCGTTGCCACCTGTTGATTTTGTTGGACGAGACTCATCAGTCATTGACGGGTTAAGTCTTCCTGATGCAATTTCTTGAAACCACTCGTCCATATACAGAACAGGTTCCCCACTTTTATTGGGGAGAATAACTTTTGAAAATAATTCCTTTTGTTCTGCCGAAAACAAAGATGGAAGAAGTACCCCAAAACGAAGCATAAGTCGTTTTGATATTGGAGTATCAGGATTTAGCATTTTAGGTGCAATGGTATGTACTAATTCCCAATACGCATTAACCATCTGCTGCCTATACACAGTACGGTCCTTAGGATCCTTACAGGTAAGATATCTTGTTAATACCGCATGTACACGATTTGCTGCATCTCCCTCTCCGGTCAATACAGATTTATAATACTGCGGGTCATCATAATACTTTGAAGGTTGATCCAGAAAAAACTGTGTTATAGGGGCAAAAGATTTAAGATTCAAATCAACTTCAAACGGATCTCGCTGTACTTCTGCCTGTGAGTCAGCAGAGACAGGAACGCTTTCTTCTTGATTACTATCGCCATTAACACCGGCTTCATCTAACATAGCCTGAATTGACGGATCTAACAGTGAATCGCTCATATTTAAAATTATATCATCTTATTATACAGTAAACAATATTAACTACGACCTAATTAGCTTGAAAAACTATCAGAATGTAATGAAATTTCACCACTATTTAAAATAATTTTCTTACCATCAGCATCTTCTACAATAAGACGAGCTTTTTCATCAATGTCGATAACAGTAGCAACAAAATCTTCTTTTTCATGATCGATAACAGGACTTACCGTCACTTTTTGTCCAATTACTAAAGAACGCTGTTTATACTCTTCCATTACAGAGGTGCCCGAATCCAAAACAGCAAGAACCTGTTTTATAACCTGTGCAACAAGAACATTGCGACTGGAACGACTTTCATGTGATTCTGCAGCATCTTGTACTACAGTATCCCCCAAAATGGAACCGGCTACGTGTTGTATCTCTTCTGGAAAACCTTGTTTACCGTCAGTTATATTGATTCCAATACCAATAATCGCAGTATCAATAGTTCCGGTTTCAAAATTAGTTATACCTTCTGTCAGGATACCACAGACTTTTCTACCGTTGTAAAAAATATCATTAACCCATTTTATAGATGGATCAATTCCATATACAGTCTGTATAGCACGACAAACAGCTACCGCTGCAGTAGCTGTCATTGCTGCAGGTTCTTTTACACCACCAGGCGGCATATAAATAATGGATAAATAGACTCCTGATTTTGCAGGGGAATAAAAAGCTCGCCCCAGTCGACCTCGCCCAGCTGTTTGTGATACAGCAACTATAACGCTTCTGTGTAATTCATGTCCTGGATGACTTATACAACGTCTTTTTGCCTCTGTATTTGTAGAATCAATGGTATCAAATACAGCTATCTGCACACTATCATCCTGTAATTGCGCTGCAATTAAATCAGCGCGGAGCGGTTCTTCTTTGCTGACAAGACGATAACCTTTATTTTTACGACCTTCGATAGCAATACCTTCCTTTCGTAACAAGGCAACAGCTTTCCAGATAGCAACACGCGAAAGGGCATATTTCAAGGCCAATTCTTCACCCGATACATAACCATCAGGTGACGTAACACGAGCCAAAGCTTCAAGTACAATGGCTTTTGTTGATTTTGGTTTTTCTACGATATTCATACTGTCTTTTTGCCAAGCATACTAAAATCATCGGTCGGAGTACAATAGGCAATACCACTACCAGGCTCTGAAAGACAAGCAAGATTTTTTACTGATTCAAGAATTGCGGATACTTTTTCTCTCTCTGTAAGAATAAGTACCATTTCCTTTTCTGGAACAATCGATACTCCAAAAAAAGTTGCATCATCTTCTCGTGCAGTTCCTCGCGCATTAATAATGGTACCCCCACCAGCTCCAGCTTTTCTGGCAGCAGCCATGACATCTTCTGCATATCCTTTATTTACGATAATAGTAATCATCTGATGAGATTTTTGCTCAAGACTCATATCTTCTACTCCTCCGACTTCAGTACCAGATTTAACAAAAGTAAACGTGTCAATCGAAAACAATATCCCAAAATGTTTTTTCTTTGCCTCGCATGACGTAACAATAGCCGATACAATATCCTGCTTTTTTGCTGTATCCACTACGATATAAACAATATCCTTTGAAGTCTCTCCCAACCCCAGCATCTGCAACACAGTCGTTGCTGCTGTTCCTCTACCCATAACTATGGTACCACCACTCGCTCCGGCTTTATTTGCAACATTACTTATAAATTCTCCACAGTTATGGGGGACAATACTTACTAACAAACAAAACTGACTCATTGTACTTTCCTTTTTTTGGTAAATACCAAACCTAACACCTGTATAGCAATAAGAGGCGTCATTGCTATTAAAGCGATAACCCCAAAAGCATCACCATTACTACCTGTTGCTGAAGCAGCACCCAAGGTAAATGAAAGAATAAAAGTTGAGCTTATCGGACCTGATGCTACACCTCCAGAGTCAAACGCTATACCGGTAAACAATGGAGGACAGATACATGTCAAAAGCAACGCAACTATATATCCCGGAAGCAGAATATACATAATATTACAGCTTGTCACCGTACGAAACAAAGCTAATCCAATAGCAACTGCAGCTCCTACAGATAAAAACAGGAGCATGATTTTACGCTTGATAGTACCACCAGAAATTGACTCAACTTGTTCCGTCAATACCCAAACAGCAGGCTCAGCGATAACAACAACCGCACCTAAGACAAAACCAGTACCAAGTAAAAGTAAAAACCACCAGCCGCCATACTGTACGGCATTAGCACCAAGTAATGCTCCTAATGTTCCTCCGGCAAGCATAAAACCACCATTTACACCAGTGAGAAACACAACAAGTCCGATATAACTGTATATCAAACCCATAGCAATACGAAATACCTGAAATAGTGGCAAATGCAATAAACATAGTTGAAAAACAATAAACAACGCTACTAAAGGCAATAATGAAAAAGCAGCCTCATGCATGATAGATGGTATCTGTTGTATAAAAACACCCAGCCCCGCAATTTCTGCTTCAGAAACAACTGCAGCACTTTGTCCATCGGTTTGTATGTGATTAGACAGCAAAAATCCATATAGCAGCACAGCCAAAACAGGGCCAATTGATGCCAAACCAGTTAACCCAAAACTATCATTATTGGAACTGACACGTACTCGCGAAACACCTATACCTAATGCCATAATAAACGGTACGGTCATCGGCCCTGTCGTTGCTCCTCCAGAGTCAAAAGCAATACCCACAAATCCAGACGGAACCAAGACTGTCAGCACAAAAATCAGAACATAGCAAATCCAAAGCACTGGCGTAAGTGGAATACCTACAATTGTACGGAGCAATCCTACAACCATAAATAAACCAACTCCTGCCGCTATCATAAAAATCAACACCTGTTTATCAACAAGCTGGTACATGCTTTTTACCTGATTAGAAAATACCTGTATATCAGGCTCTGCAGCTGTAACCAAAAAACCAATGATAAAAGAAGCAATCAAAAGCAATGAAAGGCTTTTCTTTTTTGTTAAAGCAACACCACACTGTTCTCCTATAGGTTGTATACCTATATCAACACCAAGCAAAAATATAGTAAGCCCAATAATAAGGAGAATGCCACCTATAATAAAACGAAAAAGAAGTTGTGTTCCTAACGGAGCAACGGTTGTTCCCAATAAAACAACAATAATCATTACAGGAATTACAGAGACAGCCGTTTCTTTACATTTTAGAAGAATATTCATCTACTGAAATTACAACCTTTTGATAAGTTCCATTACGATTAAGGCGCTTAACTCTGCAGCAGTTTTTTCATTGTATTCATATAAAGACTTGCCATCATCAGAAGCAGTATCAGACATACAACGTATAACCAAAAAAGGAATAGCATTAACGTAGCAAGCATGAGCAATTGCAGCCCCTTCCATCTCAACACAAGCTGGATTACAAATATCTTTTATATGTTTTTTTACCTGTTTATCTGATATAAACTGATCTCCAGAAGCAATACGTCCCTTTACTAATTTATGACCTTTCGCCTCAGGAATAACTGCAAATGCACTTTCCGCGGCAGCAAGCATTGCTTCATCTGCCTTAAAATCAGAAACTTCCATCTGTGGTATTTCTGTAGGTTTATAACCAAAACCAGTAGTATCCATATCATGATACAGTGCATCAGTAGAAATAACAAAGTCTAAAACCCCCAGCCCGTCTGCCATAGCACCAGCAATACCAGTATTAACAATATGAGTAACGCCAAACTCCATAACAAGACGCTGAGCACATAGAGCTGCATTTACCTTACCAATACCACTGCGTACAACAACAACATCAGTACCATTCAATGTACC
>JAILIC010000148.1 GCA_024695475.1 Treponema sp. | reverse complement strand
AACCCATTGCGACATCGGGTCTAAAAGTTCAAAATCAATCCTAAATTGTCTAGCTTTTTTCGGCAGTATTTTTAAATTATCTTGAGAATACTTGTTAATAAACGAATTAATACCTATCTCCAAAATTGATGCTATGGATTGAGTAATACGTCCTGGGAATGATTTTCCTTCATCGAAACATAGTTCGGACAGGAATTCTAATAATTTATTTTGATTTTCCTTAAAATCTTTTAAACTTAGTGGAACTATCCCCATGTTCTCAAATGCATTATATACAATGTATTTTAAATCTGTATGTACCATTAGTGTTTCACAGTTCTTTTCTTGCAACTGCAAATTTTGCAGTACACTTCTATCCTCTGAATTTTTCCAAGCAGTTATCACAATCTTCAATATTTTTTTAGCAAGTGCACCTTTATAATTATTTTTTATGAACTCCAAGATCCTGTCTGTAAAATCTCCTTCAATATTATCAAATATAAGACAACATTTTTTATTTTCTTCTAGAAGTCTATCAAGCATGTCGAATTGGTCAGGAAATTCTTCTTTGATTATTTCAAAATACTTAGAAGATAGTCCTTTACGCAATTTATCCCAAAAAGCTATATTGTCACTTATTGTTACCCAAATTATTTCTTCAACAGTAGCTGAGACAATCATATATTTTAAAAGATTCGTGGCTGCAAGAGTTTTTCCTGAGTTTGAAGCTCCATAAAGTAGGATACCGTTACAATTGCTTTGGACTAATTCCTTTTTCCACTTTATAAAAGACACCGTTTCTATATAATCTTTTTTGTACTGTTGTAATGATTGAATACACTGTTTTTGAATGTCTGTCGGCTCAAAAACTTCCGCAAAAATGCATTCCACAGGAAAACTACCGTCATACCTTATTACGAGAACATTGTTCTCCTGAAGCCCCTCTGGGACTACTTCTTCTGACGAAACATATAGAAAAAGATGTTTTTTATCTGCATTTACACTGGCGTAATTTTGAACTGCATTGTATTTCTCTTTTAGGTAGATAACATCGTGTAAGCAAATTTTTCCATTATCATCAATATCGAAATTCCCTGTTACGGTGATGGAATCATATTTTTCTTTTAACTGGTGCTTATGAGCTGTTGCATAGGCTGAACAAAGGATTCCGAGTGAAATTGACAGTGTATTTCCAGAGAAATTCTTGAATACACCATCTTTTTTCTCTTTCCCATATTCGTAAATGTCGAATGAAAATGACTGAGAAAAAGTTTTTTTCAGTTTTGCATTAAATTCTGATACTTCACGTCCGTTAAACTCTGATTTTTTTCCAGAATATTCTTTACTTGTTATGGAGAACAAATTTGCACGAATTTTATTTATCTCATCATTTACAATAATCGGAACATACAAAGTTGCCATAACGTCTCCTATAATGCTTTCCAGTTAATTTTTTTGAGTCTCAATCCTTTTGTAAAATCAACCTGAACAGGTTCAGAGCGGACTTCCTCATCTTCATGTGAATAATTCTTTTCAATGGTTGCCGAATATATAGAATTGTTTACTTCAAAATCTATAGTTAGCTCGAATTTTAAAGTTTGATATTCTTTATTGATAAAAAGAATAAAAACGACTTCCTCAGTTTCAGAATTGCCTCGAATTTCAAGTTCGCCTAATAAATCAATCGGAATCCGCGTAATATTATTGAAACCCGGAGAGCCAGCGGCTGACGCATAGACTGGATAATCTACCTCAACGGTTTGATTATGAAATAAATCAATGTATATGATATTTTCATTATTCTTGTTTGAAGAATTTGATTTAGACAAACGGTCTTCAACAATTCCAACCCAATAATAGGCCAGCGAAAAGAAGTTTGGATTTTCTTCCATAGCAGTTGCTACTAGCAATAAATCTTTTCGATTCGGTTCCCTGATATTTTCTATAAGATTGGAATCTGTATTTTCATGCAAAAGATATTCGTTAACAGCTTTTGGATTGTCACTGAGCAAAGTTGAGATAGCATACAAATATGTGAAATCTTCTGATGTTCTCAAATCAAAAATATTATGCATATTTTCTATCTTTTCTTTATTTTGATACAAGCATTCTGTTCGGGAAGAAAAAGCGAAATTGTTTTTTATCATCAAATCATCTAAGAACGATATTGCTTCTTTTATTTCCATGATTTCACCTCTGCATAAATTCTTTCCATTTTTTTCTCAAACTGCTCGAAATCTAATACCTTTTTTGGAAAATGCTTTTTGAATAGTTTCCAAAATGCTCTCCACGGATGCGAATGATGATATCTCAAATTCTCTATAAGGAATGCTATTTTAAATTTTGAAATTTGCTCAAAGTTAAAAAGGAAAGGAGAGTTTTTTAAACTTTCAAAATTAAAAACATCGTCTTTTTGAGCATTG
>JAILIC010000147.1 GCA_024695475.1 Treponema sp. | reverse complement strand
CAATAATATTAAAAATGAAGTCCATGCGTGACTGGCCTTTTTGAAGCTCAACATCACTAGTTTTCAACATATACCAGAACCTGTCTTCTGCAAACTGACGTTCCATTATTTCAAACTGGGCAGCAATTTGTTCCTTGTTTTCAATCCCATTATCTCGATTAAGTAACAATGCTTTTATAAGATCCGAGTTACTAAGTTGAATCTTACCACTATTTATGTTTCTGAAAGTTTCATGCTCTTTTCCTTTATCAACAAGATACCAAATTACCTGAACAGATTTGTCGTTTTGGAAAAATAAATTTTTTATTTTGTTTTCCAAGACAGTTTTGCCACAGAACCATTCTTTGATTTTCATATAGGCATGAGAAATGTAGTAAAAGTCTATTTTGGAATCTTCATCTTTTGAAATGATTTTTCTTAGAAACTCAGACCTTTCATGGTTATTATCTTTGTCATATTCATAATGAAAAAATTCTGTCTCATCTGTCAGTTTCTTATCATCAGAAGTCAAATACTTATGCAGAAGATATAAGGTCGTCAAACGTTGCTGTCCATCAATCACAGTATAATGGTCTTTAATGTCGTCTTCTTCCACACTAACAGCTATTGGCTGTAGGCAATAGTCTTTCTTTTCTGATTCAACAAATTCTTTGAAATCATCTAGAAGTTTATTAATGTTGTCTTCAGACCATCGATATCCACGTTGTTGATATGGAATTGTAAATGTGTAACCTTTTAAATCAAAAATTGCTTTTAATTCAAGATTTTCACTCATGCACATTTTTTTTCCTGCCTATTTTTCCTTTCCATATTTTATAATCCAAAATCCATCTTTCCTTAATCCCTCAAACACCCCACCGGCACTACATAAACTCCATCTTCTCTTCGGTATGCATATTTTCCAATTCCAGTAAGAACCATCATAAATGACGGCTCTTTCATTTTGTCGGTGTCTATTTTAGAGCTAAACTTCTTTAGATTTTCAACACCTTCTTCAATCAGCTTGTCGCCGCCCAGTTTAACTTCAATCAAACCGAAAGAACCATTACGCAAATGCACAACTGCATCACATTCAAGACCAGACTTGTCGCGGTAATGATACACCTGTCCATCGAGACTTTCTGCATAAACACGAAGATCACGCACACACAAGGTTTCAAAAAACAAGTCCATTGTATTCAGGTCTTTTACAAGATCATTTGGACCAAGACCTAAGCTTGCCGTTGCAATCGAAGGATCAATAAAATAACGTGTGTCAGAAGTTCTGATTGCGGTTTTTGAACGGAGATTCGGATTCCATGCAGGCATATCTTCTATTACAAAGATTTTTCTCAATGCGTTTGTGTAAGCATAAACGGTATCTTCGGTAAGCGTTTCTGCATCATTTACACAAATATCATCTCGAAGAACTGTATAAGCTGTTTGAGTTCCCTGATGGCGAGAATAAGATTTCATCAGTCTTTTTGCACGCTCAGAATCCCGTTGGACATTATCAACTCTCGAAATATCGGTGTTTACGATTGCATCAAAATAATCAAAGGCCTGCTCCAGAGCAATATCATATTCCATATCAATGGCTCCAGGCCAACCACCGCGACAAATCAAAAATGCAAGCCTATCAATATCATCAATTTTGTTTTCTGCAAGTATTTGTTCCGGTTGCTCAAACAAGGCTTTTAAGCTGATTTCTCCAGATGACTCTCCAGATTCAAACAAAGTCATAGGCCGCATTTTTATCCATGCAAAACGTCCGGTACCTGTATGAAAGATTTCCCCTGTATCTGGAGGAACTGCTGAACCTGTAAGAATAAACTGACCTACAGCATTTCTATGATCAACTTCAAAACGTACTGCATCCCAAAGTTTTGGAGCAATCTGCCATTCATCTATCAGGCGCGGTGTTTCTCCTTGCAAAAGTTTTGATGGATCTATATCTGCTGCTATAAGATTTGCTTTAACATCTTCTGGCTTAGACATATACAAAATACTTTTTGCCATCTGTTCTGCTGAGGTAGTTTTTCCACACCATTTAGGTCCCTGAATAAGGACAGCACCTTTTCCTTTCAGCTTGCGGGAGAGAATTTTATCTGTAAGTCTCGGTCTATACATATCTCCATCTTACCTTTCATTTGGCGATTTGGCAAGTTTTCATTTGGCGATTTGGCTAATTTTTACTTGGCGTTTTGGCAAGTTTTCATTTGGCGATTTGGCAACTTTCGGATAGGCTTGCAGCTACATTACATTCCACGTCGTGTAACATTATTCACTACGTCGTGTAACATTATTTGCTACGTCCAAAATAATCATTTCCCACGTCCAAAGTAATCATTCCCCACGCCCAAAACAATCTTTGTGACAATACAAATCATTTCTCAAAAAATTTGTCTTTTTTAAAATCCATGAGTACATTTAAATCATGGATTACGAACATTTTACAATAAAAACACAAGACGCATTACAAGCTGCAAGCCTTTTGGCACAGCAAAAAGATCATAGCGAAATAGGTCTCGAACATCTTTTAGTAGCACTCCTACAGCAAAAAGATGGTATCATTGCACCATTAGTAGAACGTATCGGTATTTCTGCACAACAAGTACTTCAGGAAGCAAATGAACTTCTACAATCGTATCCACAAATTACAGGAAACGCACAGCTAACGCTTTCAAACGAAGCGCAAAAAGTCCTTGCAAAGGCAGAAAACGAAATGTCAGGTCTTCATGACCAATACCTGTCAACAGAACACCTGCTTTTAGCAATGTCACAATCAGACAGTAAAGTTGGTGACCTATTACATAAATACGGTATTAGCCATGATGCCATACTAAAGGCTCTAAAAGAGATTCGAGGTAATCAGAGAGTAAACTCACAAGATCCAGAATCTACAATACAAGCACTCGAAAAGTTTACCAGAGATTTAACTGCACTGGCACATCAAGATAAGATAGACCCGGTTATTGGACGTGATGAAGAAATCCGCCGCGTCATGCAGGTTTTGTGTCGAAGAACAAAAAATAATCCGGTTCTTATCGGAGAGCCAGGTGTTGGTAAAACAGCAATTGTCGAAGGCTTAGCACGACGAATTGCTTCTGGTGATGTTCCTGAAAGTCTAAAAGACAAGAGATTACTTTCATTAGATTTAGGAGCTCTCGTTGCCGGTGCAAAGTTTAGAGGAGAATTTGAAGAACGCTTAAAAGCTGTTATCACCGAAATACAAAAATCAGAAGGCAGAATCATTCTCTTTATCGATGAACTGCATACTATAGTCGGTGCTGGTGCAAGCGAAGGCTCAATGGATG
The DNA here is from genome assembly GCA_024695475.1 of Treponema sp. Taxonomy (GTDB): domain Bacteria; phylum Spirochaetota; class Spirochaetia; order Treponematales; family Treponemataceae; genus Treponema_D. The sequence goes on along the minus strand of JAILIC010000147.1, from coordinate 6,837 downwards.
CATCAAATTTGCTTAAGCCAGCCTTGGCTCGCGGTGAGTTACGAGCCATTGGAGCTACCACATTAGAGGAATATCGGAAGTATATCGAAAAAGACGCAGCCTTGGAGCGACGCTTTCAGCAAGTATATTGTAAGGAACCAACTGTCGAAGATACGATTGCCATATTGCGTGGATTACGCGAAAAGTACGAAATTCATCATGGCGTACGTATCAGTGATGATGCTCTTGTAGCTGCAACACTTTTATCAAACAGATACATCACCAATCGCTTTATGCCTGATAAAGCAATAGATCTTGTTGATGAGGCAATGAGCCATTTAAAGATGGAAATCGAAAGTCAGCCTACAGAGCTTGATCAAACAGAACGCAAGATTATGCAATTGTCAATTGAAAAACAATCACTTTCCAAGGAAACTGATGATGCATCAAAAGAACGTTTGCAAAAACTTGAAAAGGAACTTGCAGAGCTAACATCAAAACATGATGCCATGAAGCTACAATGGAAAAATGAAAAAGCCGAAATTGACAAAGCTCGTACATTAAAAAAACAGTTGGAACAAGCTCGCTTTAACGAAGAAAAATATACACGGGAAGGCAATCTTGAAAAAGCTGCTGAACTAAAATACAGTACTATACCTGCTCTCGAAAAGGAGTTGGAAGAAGCGACAAAGCAAAATGGCCAAAAAACTACAGAACGTGAGTCCCTACTCCGCCAAGAAGTAACGGAGGAAGATATTGCTCGTGTCGTTTCGATATGGACTGGAATTCCTGTAGCAAAAATGCTTGCAAGCGAAAAACAAAAATATCTGCAACTTGAAGAAGTTCTACATAAACGAGTTATTGGTCAAAATAAGGCTGTACAAGTTATTTCTGATGCCATTAGACGCAATAGATCTGGATTAAGTGATCCAAACAGACCTCAAGGCAGTTTTATTTTTATCGGCCCAACAGGTGTCGGTAAAACAGAGCTAGCAAAGACCCTTGCAGAGTTTTTATTTAACGATGAAAAGGCTCTTACTCGTATCGATATGACCGAGTACATGGAAAAGTTTAGTGTCACCCGTCTTATTGGAGCACCACCAGGATACGTCGGTTATGACGAAGGTGGACAATTAACAGAGGCAGTCCGAAGAAGACCTTATAGTGTCATCCTTTTTGACGAGATCGAAAAGGCACATCCCGATGTATTCAATGTCCTATTGCAAGTACTTGATGACGGCCGCTTAACAGATGGACAGGGACGGGTGGTTGATTTTAAGAACACCATTATTATCATGACAAGCAATCTTGGCTCAGATATTATTTTGGAAGCCGATACTGACGACAAAATGAAACAAGCCCAAGAAGAAGTCAAGGAATTACTCCAAAAGACATTCCGCCCGGAGTTTCTCAATCGTATCGATGAACTAGTCATGTTTAACCGCCTTGACAAATCATGCATCAACGATATTGTCAAAAACCAACTGTATAGAGTTGCAAAACGGTTGACTGACCGAAGAATTACGCTTGAGTTTACTGATCAAGCTATCGAATTCCTTGCCAATAAAGGATATAACCCTGCATTTGGTGCAAGACCAGTAAAACGAGCCATACAAGAGTACCTTGAAAATCCACTTGCTAAAGAATTGTTGGCAGGTGTCGTAAAAGACAACTCAAAGGTTACGATTACCGTCGATGCTACCCAACAAACGTTAGCATTTAGGCAGGATTAAAAATTAAAGGTAAATAGTATGTGAGGTTGTAAAGCAAACATACGATAATTAGATAGGTTACCGGTATTTGCGTTGCCATTGATTATACGTGACTTGGAGTCCTTAAAGTCCCAATAGGCTTTAGCTCCAAGCACTAACGAAAATGCTCCATACGTAAACATTTTTTGATCAACAATGGCACCAATACCAATACTAGAATCCCTAATTTCAACATCAGTACTATCTTTATAACTTTGTGCAAAATAATGGAAACCTAGACTGAAACGGGTTTCCATTTCTGGCTGGTTACGTAACCGAAACGTCGGACCAAACATAATATCATAGGCATAAAACGAAGTATCATCATAGCTGATATCTTTTTTTCCATTGTTAAATACCCCCCAACGCTTAAACTGAACATCGACATCTTCAAAAAAACCAAACCAAGCATCATAAAAATAGTTATAATTAGCCAGTTCAATACCAATTCTATTTGTTTTACTCGAAAAATCGGTGTCACCACTCGTATACGACTCATGGAGATTACTAAATACAAAACCAAACTGGACGTCAGACTCGATTTGAGCAAAAATAGTAGTAGAGAGACTTAAAAATGCACATAATATAAAGATTTTTTTCATAACAACATCACCAAAAAAAGAAATGAGAACATGTATGTCAGTCAAAAAACAAAAAAGCCGAATATCGGTTACAGATATTCGGCTTTGTAATAGAGCTGTAGAGCATATTCACAACCCTACGAGAGATTGCGAACATACTCTTACACTAGTAATAAGTTAGATACCGTATGTTGCGATGAAAACACCAGCAGCAATAGCAGTACCAATAACACCAGAAACATTTGGACCCATTGCATTCATCAACAAGAAGTTTGTTGGATCAAATTCGAGTCCAACCTTGTTTGAAACACGAGCTGCCATAGGAACTGCAGAAACACCTGCTGAACCAATAAGAGGATTAATCTTTGTCTTCATGAACACATTCATCAGTTTTGCCATCAAGACACCAGCTGCAGTAGCAACACAGAATGCAACCAAACCGAGGATGATAATACCAATAGAACTAAGATTAATAATCTTTTCTGGGGTCATTTGAGAACCAACACCCAATGACAACAAAATTGAAACGATATTCATTAATTCGTTTTCCATTGTCTTTGAAATGCGGTCTACACAACCAGCTTCATGAACAAAGTTACCAAATGCCAACATACCGATAAGAGGAGCTGCAGGTGGCAACAACAAAATGGTAAGAACCAAAAGCATCAATGGGAACAATACCTTTTCTGCTTTTGAAACAGGACGCAACTGAGGCATCTTGATATGACGCTCTTTATTTGTAGTCAACAGTTTCATAATTGGTGGCTGAATCATTGGAACCAATGCCATATATGAATATGCAGCTACCGCAATAACAGCCATCAATTCAGGTGCAAGCTTACCTGATACATAAATAGAAGTTGGACCATCAGCACCACCAATGATAGCAATTGCACAAGCCTGGAGCATAGTATAATCAACACCAGGGATCATATTCATTACAGCAACACCGAACAGTGTAAAGAATACACCAAACTGTGCAGCACCACCAAGCAAAGCCATTTTTGGGTTAGCAATAAGCGGACCAAAGTCTGTCATGGCACCAATACCCATAAAGATAAGCATTGGGAAGAATTCATTACCTACACCAGCATTGTAAATGATGTGCAACATGCCGTGTGGAGCATCGCCCATACCAGCACCTGGTATATTAACGAAAATCGTACCAAAACCAATAGGAATCAGAAGCAATGGCTCAAATCCCTTTGCAGCACCCATATAAACAATAAGAAAACCTATTGCAATCATGAAAAGGCTCTGCCATCCCGGTGCTTTTTTATCAGCAAATGGATCAACAGATTCTGCAGCCAGTGCAGCTTCTTCTGCAGCAGCTTCTTCTGCAAGCTCTTCATCGGTAAAATGATGGAAAGCCTTGTACAATCCAGTACTCTTACCAATATTGTTCAAGAACTTTGAAACTGAAATGTCTTTAGATCCATGCCAGTTTTCAGTTCCTTTAATATAGGCAGAATTTATAGTACGGAACGAAGCAACCTCTTTGGTAGAATCACTGGCAAATACCTTATTGCCAATATTCATAACCATAGCGGCACCCATCAATACAAACATGATGGCAAATATATTGTTAATATTCTTCTTAGTATTAAGCATTACCCTATTCCTATTTAATTTCAGCAAGAGCCTGCTGAGCAGTTACTTTTGAACCAGTTGCAGCAAGGAAGTGTACAGAACCTGCTGCACCTGCCGGAATTGGCAGTTCCATCTTCATTGATTCAATAGTCATGATAACAGTATCAGCCTTAACAGCAGCACCTTCTGCTACTTCGTAGCGGAGCAATGTACCTGCTACAGGAGCTGGAACTGCTTTACCACCAGTTGGTGCACTTGGAGTTGCGGCAGCAGGAGCAGCAGCTGGCTGAGCTGCAGGAGCTGCTACCGGAGCAGCACTTACAACACCACCAAGTTTTGCAACGACCTGCTGAGCAGTTACTTTTGAACCAGTTGCAGCAATAAAGTGGATTTTTCCAGACTCAGGAGCTGGGATTGGCAATTCCATCTTCATAGATTCTACTGTCATAACAGTCTGACCTTTTGTTACATCAGCACCTTCAGCAACTTCATAGCGGAGCAATGTACCTGCTACAGGAGCAAGAACATCAGCACCACCAGTAACTACTGGAGCTGCAGCTGCTGCAGGAGCTGAACCTGCTGCACCAAACTGTACATCATAAGCAACACCATTTACAGTAATGTTAGAACCATTTGCTGTTACATTGTATGGAGTACCATTTACGCTGATTGTGTATGAACCAGAGGTTGCACCAGCTGCTGGAGCAGCCTTTGCCATGAATTTTTCTTCTGCCTTAACAGGACCATTTTTACGTGTCTTAAAGAAGTTTTCGGCAACTTTCGGGAACATTGCATAAGTCAATACATCCTCGTCAGAACCGTCACCGCCCTTTTCTTTTGCTTCTGCAACCATCTTATCCCATTCTGGTTTAATCTCATCAGCAGGACGACCAGTAACAGGAGCTGTCATATTGTTCTGTGTCAGAGCCTGTTTTACCAAGTCTGCATTAGGATCAGCTGGCAGCTTACCATAGCGACCTACCAACAAATCTCTAAATTCCTGTGTCAAAGTCTTGTAGCGACCAAACAGAACGTTAAATACAGCCTGTGTACCAACAATCTGTGAAGTTGGGGTAACAAGAGGAACATAACCAACGTCCTTCTGTACCAGAGGTATCTCTTTAAGAACATCATCAATCTTGTCGCTGGCACCCTGTTCTTTCAACTGACCTTCGAGGTTAGAAAGCATACCACCAGGAACCTGTGATACCAAGATACGAGTATCTGCACCAAGGAACTTTGACTCAAGAGATGAATAATGCTTGCGTACTTCACGGAAGTAAGCAGCAATTTCAAGAAGAGCCTTAACATCAAGACCGGTATCATACTCAGTACCTTTGAGCATTTCAACAATAGTTTCGGTTGGGCTGTGTGATGTACCCATAGCCATTGAAGAAATAGCTGTATCAAGGATATCTGCACCAGCTTCAGAAGCCTTCAACAATGTTGCTACTGACAAACCAGTTGTAGCATGTGAGTGAATTTCAACAGGAATATCAACCTTATTCTTAATAGCCTTTACCAAGTCATAAGCTTCAAATGGCTTAAGAAGACCTGACATATCTTTAATACAAATAGAATCTGCACCAAATTCTGAGTAGCGTTTAGCTAAATCTGCATAAATCTCTTTTGTATGGAAAGGAGTTGTAGCATAAGAAATTGCCATCTGTACGTGTTTGCCAGTCTTTTTTGCAGCTTTTGCAGCACGTTCAAGATTGCGAGGATCGTTACAAGCATCAAAAATACGGAATACATCAATACCGTTTTTAGCAGCTGTTTCAACAAACTTATCTACAACATCATCAGCATAATGACGATAGCCCAAAAGGTTTTGACCACGGAGCAACATCATAATCTTGCTGTTTGGCATTGCTGCATGCAATTTGCGTAAGCGTTCCCATGGGTCTTCGTTCAAAAAGCGGATACATGAATCATAAGTAGCACCACCCCATGCTTCTACTGCCCAATAACCAATCTTGTCAAGTTTTTCTGCGATTGGCAGCATGTCGGCAGTTGTCATACGGGTTGCATGCAATGACTGGTGTGCATCACGCAAAACCAGTTCTGATATATTTACTTTCTTTGCCATAATATAAGTTCTCCTACACTCTCACTATTGTTTGTTATGAATTGCTGCCGCAATTGCAGCAACAATACTCTTCTGGTCTTGTGCTACAGTTGCATTTGCAGAGCCTGCAGATACCGATGAAGTGTCTTTCTTTTCAACATCAAGTTTTAATGCATGAATGACAACATGAAGTACATTCATTGCACCAATCAAAATGATGAGGAAGGCAAAAACGACACACATACCGAGAACAGTCAAAATACCGCTCTGTCCCAGCATTTCCGCTATTGTCATAAATCCTCCTAAAAAGGTGAAAAAATTAATCGTACCGTAGACGGATTCTAAAAAAAAACAAAAAATCCCTCGATTGTACTCATTTTAATATATTGTCAGTTTTGTTTCAATTATACGAGGCTTAATTTTTGGGGACAATACTGATCATGGCATTATCAAAAGTAAGCACACAGTCAATAATACACATATGAACAAGAACTCGTAGATTCATTTATATAAAGCACGGCCCACTCTTTTGACCAATGTAGGTCTCCGACAATTTCTTGCTTAAATCTACCAAAATCTATGCTTTGTTTCTTATGAGTATGACCACACAAATAATACAATACATTTGTTTTTGCAAACAGTGAAATTAATACAGCACGTTCTGTTGTTTTTAATAACTTATCAGCGAAAGTATCAGCATATAAAGGATAATGGGAACAAATAATTTTCCTTTTTGAGTCATTTTCCATAATACTTGTTAAATTTTGAATTTGATCATCACCATGAGAACCTTCGGCAGAATCGAGAAAATAATACGAAAATGAAGGTGTATTTAGTCTGTAATATGATTTATAGGGATAGCACTTTG
>JAILIC010000132.1 GCA_024695475.1 Treponema sp. | reverse complement strand
CACTTGTTTGAGAAGTCAGTCGAAGAGATTGTAATTCAGCGCATGATTGAAGTCGAAGTTTCATGCGTTTCAAACAAGATTGAAAAGCTCTGCAACAAGAATTGTAACGATTGCAAATTGCGCCTGAGTGCCTAATCTTTTCTGTCTGTAAACCGCTTTAAACTAATGGTTTACAGACAGACTGAACTTCCAATCATACAATTAAATCATCAGAAAAACTTTGGAAGAATAATTATGACAATCTACATGACAAGCGACTTACATGTTGATCATTACATAAATCATCGCGTAAGCCTGGAAAACTACATAAATAATGCACTCAAACCTGCAGACGTTCTTTGCGTGGCAGGAGATACCTGTGATAATCCGCATCTTTTTGTGGAATTTTACAAGGCAGTTTCACCCCGTTACAAAAAGATTTTTATGGTCTTTGGAAATCATGATTTAACTGTGCATAACGAATCATATTTTCGAAACAACCCCTTTACCGAAACGCAGGCAAAGTTGGACTTTCTGAAAGCAGAAGTTTCAAAACTTGGAAATGTTTCGATTCTTGATGGAACAGTCGAAGAGTTTGAAGGTGTGAAGTTTGGCGGAACGATGGCATTCAATGACTGGACTTGGGCATTTAATATTGATCCAGATCCTGATGGCAATATTCCTAAATTTCTATACAACTGGCATTACTGGTTTGACTATGTGAATTGGAATTACATGAACAATAAGCATCCAGAAATCCTTTGGTCTGAAATGAAGAAACTTGACCATGTTGTTGCTCAAAAACCGGATATCATACTGACTCATTATATTCCTTTATTCTTTGGAGTTGAGAAGGAGTATTATTATTCAGAGTCTACAACATATTTCTACTTTAATGGAGAGAAATATCTGGATCAGTTGAAGGATCAAAGCATCTGGCTTGCAGGTCATACTCATTCTGTACGCATAAAAAATCTGGTTCGGAGTGATGGAAGAATAATTCATTTGAAACTGAATCCGGTTGGTTATCCTGGTGAAGATTCTGGAAATGCAGAAAGGATGGATGAGTTTTTGATTAAGCGATAAAAGTATACGTTATAGAGAACAATGAATAAAATGACTACAATAGAAACAATGAACCGTGCAAAGCTACACGAATCCATAATCAATAATTCTCAGATGACTTTTGCCCGCAGCGGTGGTAACGGCGGCCAGAATGTAAATAAGGTGAATACCAAAGTTCATCTTGTTATTCCAGTTACTTCCCTGGGCGGCCTTACTGATGCAGAGGTTAGTCGTCTTCGCACAAAACTTGCGGCCATCATCAATAAGGAAGATTGTCTTTTTCTTGATGTGGATGATGAACGCTATCAGGAACGTAACCGTGAAATTGCTCTTTCCCGACTGGAAAACAGAATTGTTCAGGCGCTTGTTATTCCTAAAAAAAGAATCAAAACAAAGCCGACTAAAGCCAGTAAGGAACGCAAACTAAAGTTGAAGAAAATCAGAAGTGAGATAAAGAGGAATCGCAGGAAGATTATATAAATTTACGTTCGTCCTCATATTTTGGAAGCCGATTAATTTTTTCTTGAATTGGTTTGCAAAATAAGTCTGAATCCTTTAATCCTATTTTACTAAGTTTTAATAAACGTTCCTGCAGCTTAAGACGAATCTTTAGGATTTCTACTTGTGTTGATGCATCATAATGGTCCAGATTTTTATCTTTCCAGGTATTGATGGGTTCATCTTCCTGTTTCTCTTTTTCAAGGGATTGAAAACCTTCTTCCAGTTTTTGTTCAAGTTCTTCTTGAGAAGTAACAATAAAATCTTTTTCACAAATATCCAGAAGTTTAAGATGCCCTTTCTTAAAGACTTTGTTCTGGAAATATTCTTTTTCAAATTCGTCTTTTTCATTACAATCCCAATAAAACAGGTTATTTCTGAATTCGCATCGATAACTTTTTAAATTGCACAATCTGAATGGCTTATTAGAAAAACGAAACCAAGAAGTAGCGGCTGCAATTGCCTCAGTAAGACCATCATCCCGATTTTTCAATGAATCTACAGGAACAAGCTTGATTTTATATCCAATAAGCATTCTGGGAATTTCAATATAATTATCTTCATCATCCTTGCGACTGGATAATTCCTTTCTTTTTTTATCGATAGCAAGCAGATGTTTAAAATAGGCAAGTTGTTCTTTACTTTTTG
>JAILIC010000124.1 GCA_024695475.1 Treponema sp. | reverse complement strand
TATCTCGTTAAGTAATACATCAGACGGAATAGCGGTTACCATAAAGCAATCAGACAAACCAAATGCCTCGTTCTTTCCAGAGCTCCCAAGAAAAATTGCACTAGACAATGCCCCGTCTGCTCAGCCTGTTGAGTGGAACCTGACATTAACCGACACCAATACAATGGAAGGCACAAAAGAAACGTTGGTCGAAGACACTGCCTCTCCTACAGGTGCAACAACAGGTTCTCTCGATGTTTTGTGGACTCGAAAATAAAACAATTAGTTTGCCAGGTGACTCATTACACAACAACAGTTCCCTGCCGTAATACCGTAACGTTTCCAGTTTCTTGAATCGCAATCAATGTAGATGGTTTTGCATTTGGAGCAGTATCACCATCACAAACGATGAGATCGACTTCCGACTCAAATTCATTGCGTATCTCTGCTTCGTTATGTAAAACGGGGCAGCCACTTCTGTTGACGCTTGTTGAATAAATCGGAGAACCACATTCCTGTATCACGGTACGCAACCACTCATCTCCAGGACAGCGGAAAGCAATAGTGCCGCCTCCTCTTTCTTGTTTAACATGAATAATAATCGTGAGGGCACCAGGCCATTTTTGTAATAAGTAATTAGGAATTATATCATGGGTATATAAAAAAACATCCGAAGGGCGGGCTATCAGCTGTATCAAAGGTTTAGTCTCACTACGCCCTTTAATATGACGAATTACATCATCAGTTGCAAAAGTAAAACCATTTTCTGCAGTATCAACAACACCAGAAAAACCATACACTGTATCAGTAGGAAGGATAACTATCTTACCAGTTTTCAATGCATGCGAAACCAATGCAATGGCATTGGCATCAGACTTGTGGCAAATCATATAACGGAATACCTTTTAACGTTTCAAATTTCTTTTTTTTAGGTTCAAAAAGCATACCGCGTTTATATTCATATAATAAAAAGAATAGTGCTGCACAAACAAATGTTGCCAATCCCATAGCTTTACACAACCACTCTGGCAAACAGATGATTTCCGTACGCTTAAGAACGGTACCCGTATTATATTGCATAACAGGTGCAAGAGGCAATCCAGAGATCTTGACCAATTTTTCGCCATCAGCAACATATCCAAGTTTACGTGCATAAGCCGCAATCACATCTGGATCTTTTAAAATTGCAGTATATTCAAGAGATAGTTCCGTATTAATTTTTTGAATTTCAGCAGTACGAAGGCTGATATTCATTTTTTGTTCTGCAAGCTTTTTTTGGGCTATAATCCCATCATGACCACCAGTAATAGACACCAGCACATACACCAGCGTTCCTAGACAGGCAGCATGCAGAAAGGGTAAACATTTCATGATACCTTGTATATCGGCAAAAACAATTAAATTCTGCACATTTATTATCTTGAAAAAGTATGTTATAATAATCTTAATATAACTAAAAGTGGAGACACAAAGCAAAAGTATAAAAGTGTTATCATTTTATACAAAAATGCCGATATAAGAAAAAGATGTATTATTTGCACATCATAAAATGGTACGTTTATATTTTTTAAGATAGAGAGGGATTAATATGGATTCGGACAAGACTAACGAACTCGACAGTTACGGTGTATGGGTGAAGAAACCGGTAAACGAATCGACACCGGATAGTAATGCAGATGAATCTTTTGGAATAACACCAGATTTGCCCGATTTTTCATCATTGGACGATATACAAGAAGCTTCCCCTTCATTACCACAAAGTGCTCCTATAAATGACAGTTTTGTTTCTGATGACGAAGGAGATACTTCTTTGTCAATGGAAGAGCTTTCTAACCTAACGACAAATACAGAAATCGTCGACGAAGAAAATACTGATTTACCATCTGAAATGGATATGGATATTGACGTACCTAAATCAGATGTAAGTGAGACTGATGCTGATATTACAGAGCCTGCACTAGAAAATACCGAACTTGAAACCGAAGCACCCCTCTCTGAAGAACCACTTGAAGAAGAATCTTTAGAAACAGTCGATGAGATACAAGCACCAACTACTGATGAGCTCGCAGATTCTGTAATTAATACTCCAGATATTGAAGATCCATTTGCAGGTCTTGATTTAGATGCAACTGAACCACTCCCTCTGGACATTGCATCATTAGATGAAACTACAAGTAATGACAGTACAGATTCAGCAGAAGAAAGTATTGATACAAACACCGAAGCATCTATCGTAAAACCAAGTGTTGATAATGCTCTTGAAAACATTTCTGAAGAGTCACTTGATGCTATCTCTAAAGATACACTCGACACCCTTTCAGAAGATTCTCTCGATGTCATCTCCGAGGTTACCCTTTCTGAAGAACCTTTACCATCAAACAGTGAAGCAGAAACAGAAGATCCTTTTGCAACTACACCAGAACAGACTGATACTGAGCCTACAACAGAAAGTACTTTAGACGATTTCTCTTTCGATGATATTCCTGTAGAGACAAAAGTTGCCGAAGAAGATGATCCATTTGCAGAGTATGAAGAAAAAGCTGATAATTCCCTTTCAGTAACTTCTCTTGATGAAGATTTTCCTGATCCAGTTGCAGCGCCTGAGACAACTTCAGAATCTGATGATTTTACTCCACTTGAATCAGTTGATGATTTTAATTCTGACACTCCTCAAGCTAATAACGATGAAGAAGTATCTTTAGATGACTTCTTTAATGAAGAATTGGAATTACCTGAAGAGCCAGAAGATGAACCACTTGCGGAACCAATCGTAAATACAAGTGAAGAGCCAAATACTGATACAATAAGCGAACCAGTCGTAACTGACAGCGAAGAACATATTTCTGAACCTATTACTGAGCCTCTCGCAAATGATATCAACGACACTTTCTCAGAGACGGTTCCAGATACATTTGAACAAGAAACAGCAATTTTCACCGAGCCAGATAGTGAAGAAACAACTACTGAAAATAATGGTGTAGTTGAACCAATCATTGCAGAAGACAGTTTCTCAGCAGATACATCGCCAGATTCTGAAGCTACAATTCTTCAGCAAATTCAAAAAGAACTCAGTTCTCTCAGAGATGAAATTTCTGTATTGAAATCTGATTTAGCAGCACTCAAAACTGCAACTCCTGTCACAACAGAAGAAAATGCAGACGTAGTTACTGAACAAAATTCAGAACCAGAAGATACTGGATTCTTTGGTGATACTGGTGATGATGACCTTATAGCCCTCTCTGGCGATGAAATGTCACACATTCTTAACAATTCAGAGTTTGCAGCAACAGAAGAATCTGCAAGCGAACCTGAATTAGATGAAATTAATCTGACTCCAGAAGAAGCTGACGAAGTTACTCAGCCAGAAAGCTCAGATACCAGTGATATTCTAGTAGAGTCCGCTTCTGAAGATTTGTTCAATTCTGAATCATCAGAACCTATATCAGAGCAGCATCTTGATTATATTTCATCTGAAGAGCCTATCGAATCAGAAGATTCAGCATCTGAAGTTACCCAGGGATTATCACCAGATTTGACAAACGATATCAAGTCTGTACTTTCATACATGGATAAACTGCTCGAAAATCTTCCTGATGACAAGATTAAGGAATTTGCACAGTCAGAACAGTTCACAGTGTATAAGAATCTCTTTACAGAATTAGGTTTGGCATAATAATCAGGAGATTAACCGATATATGGGACTTTTACAAAAAGCTCAAAAAATAAACTATGTAGGTAAAGGTACGTTTTACTCTTGGGCAGAATCACAAAGATTTTCGCACATTGGTATACTCGAAAAAAAGGAAGGTCTTTTTGTATTAACCCATATTTACGGTTTAGATGCCTCTACTGTTGCAAATTCAATCTCGCCTGAAGGTTTTTGGAATGAAAATGTACCAAAAAGTAAAAATTGGGTACATTTTTCCGCATCAGATCCTGTCTGTGAAGAGTTTAACCAAATTTTTTCGGAATCTTTCCAACAACTCATTCATACGATTAGTTTTTTGCGGTTATCAAAAGCTCCTGACAGCCCTATCCTTATTAATATTGTAACCCGTAGTGATGAGCCACTTCCTCCTGATACCATCGATAAAGACCTGATAAAGTATTTTCTGGAAACTCCACTACGTACGCAATACCCAAGTATTGATGAAAGTTTAGCAGAAACACCTGCCAAACTCATGATATTATCTCTAAAAACTATTATTCAAAATCTTTCTTCATCACTGTCAATAACGTCTCAAGTCAGTCAAATCTTCTTTGATACTATTTTTGAGAGTGCTTTTTACTCATTGCAAAAGGCTTTTCAGTCTCCAAATTATTGTACCGTTGGCTACAATTCAGAAGTAAAGCTTGCTTTATTTTCTAAGAGCAACCTTCCAGAAGAGCTTATTTCAGAACAGGTACGATTATTGCTCTCCCCTATTCTTGGTTTAGAAGCAGCAAAGCAGATTCAGCTTCTAGCTGCAGGTACCACAAGTAAAAAAGAAGATATTTTTGATTTCTTAGACAAGGAATAACTGTTGTCATCCCTTGTTCTTTCTTCAGCAAAAAACGGCAGTACAACAGTCAGTTATAACAATGTAAAGCTTCATTCGTTTTACAATCCTGAACGTGAAGCAGACTCTTTTATCCAGTCGCAGCACTGTTCTTTTGATCCTGCTGCAATTGTCATCACTGAGCCCTGTTTATCATACACCGCAAATGCCATTAAAAAAAGATTTCCCAACGCAAAATGTATCGCAATAAGATACTGTCATGATTTTGATGCGTATAATTCTGTTTGGGATACTATTTTTTATACAGGGCCCTTATTGGCAACACAGCTCTACAGCAAACTGGGAGAAGAAATTCTCAGTGCAACACTTTTTATTTCGTGGCAACCAAGTGCTACCGTATTTTCTGCAGAACATAATCAGACATGGCAGGCGATAAAGCAAGCCGTATTAAAAAATAAAACGGTACTGTCAACTAAAGCCTATTTTGCACAGCGATGGCTAAAAAATGTGTGTCACTTCTGTACAAATATCGATAAAACAGCACTCATCACACCTGGCAACAAACCTGTGGCGGTCATTGCTTCTGGTCGAAGCCTCAAAGGTTCAATTCCATACCTGCATAAATACAGGGCTGATCTTTGTATCATGGCAGTCTCATCCGCGATAGAAGTACTGATAACAAATGATATTATCCCTGATCTATGTATCAGTACTGATGGTGGCTATTATGCCAAACGACATTTAGAAACACTGATTCGCACAGCCACTGATATTCCTATTGCACTTTCTGCAGAATCTGCCATACCAGCAGCATTATATAAAAAACAAACAATCATTCCATTGTCTTATGGAGATTTTCCAGAAAAGGACTTTCTTGCTTGTATCGATCTACCTACCGTTCACGCCTATCGTAACGGAACAGTCAGCGGGACTGCCATTCAACTCGCATTGGATATCACATCAGCTCCAGTCTACGTCTGCGGGCTTGATATGGCGACCGCAAAAGGATATCAACATACTCAGCCAAATGCTCTTGAACGCAATAGCAACAGATTTGATACAAAGCTGCAAAGCATGATGAAACGACTTACAACATCACAGATGGCTACAGAATCAATGGATATCTATCGAGACTGGTTTACACATCATAACGACCTTTTTCAAAACAGAGTCTATCGTATTTCTGACCACTATCCATATACCAACCAATTGGGAAATATACAGGATATTTCATGGCAAGATTTTATACCTATACAAAATTCACTGTCGCCGAAAATCATTCGCAACAACGACATACTTTCTGTCAAAACACGAAAACACAAAGTTAAAGAAGCCCTTGGCAACTTGTGGCAAAGTGAGCAATGGTTGCAAAATGCATTTCCTGCAGACATCATAGCGTTACATCGACTACTCCTGCAGGAACAAAAAGATGACGCACTAGCTAGTCTGCTATCAAAAAATAATGAATTATATAACACACTTCTTCGCTATGTGGAGTAAAGATAAATGGACCGTGTATACGCACAAATTATAACTGCAAAAAATGGCGCTGCCATTCCGGTATTTACCAGCAACAAGGCGGTACATTCAAAATATGATCCACAGAGGGAAGGTAACACCTTTGCCCAATCTATAAAACAACCGATTTCGTTTTGTATTGTCATCGGTCTCGGTGGTGGCTATCATGTTAATTCATTATTGCAGAACAATCCCAATTGCGAGTTTCTCATTATCGAACAAAACGAATGTGACCTCGCATTACTACGCTCAATAGATATGGTACAAGCACTGGAAAAGCATCCACAGGTTCATATCTGTACGGCAAACGAAATTTCCCACATGCTCAAAGAGTGTTATATACCTGCCCGATATGGAGATCTCCAAATCGTAACGCTGGCAACATGGGCATATGAATGTCCTGAGTACACCAAACAAATTCAAGATACAATTACCGACGTTCTTAAAGAAATCAGTGCCGATTATTCTGTACAAAGTCATTTTGGTAATATCTGGCAACGCAATATACTATCAAATCTTCGCTTATGCGAAAAAATAACTCCCTTTGTGCCAATCAATGAGCAGGTAAAGGGCAAAAAAGCTATAGTTATAGCTGCTGGACCTACACTAGATGCACAGATTGCGACGCTCAAACAATACCGTGATAACTACTACTTACTTGCTACTGACACAGCATTTGATGCACTTATGCAACAACAGATAATTCCTGATGTCGTCGTATCAATTGACGGACAGATGATATCGCACTGCCATTACATGGGATCCTTAGCTAAACAGACCTTATTTGTTTTTGACATAACGGCAAATACCGCTGCAGTACGTCATATCTATGAACAGGGATGTAAACTTTTTTTTGTTACTTCAGGGCACCCTCTCGTATCATACGCAGAACAAGTAACAGGTTTTAAATTTATGCATATCCATGCTGGTTCTGGAACAGTGACTATTGCCGCAGCAGACTTTGCACATCAAATTGGATGTACAGACATTTCTTGTATAGGAGCTGATTTTTCATATCCAAACGGCAAACCATACTGTAAAGGCTCATATCTTGATACCTTGTATAGTCAGAACAGTTCTAAGATTGTAACCACAGAAGAACAATTTATACACCTGATGTATAGGACACCACTTATCGATGCAAAAACCAGGCCAGGTGTAAAAACCACAGAGGTTCTTGACTCCTATCGTAAAACTTTTGAACTATGGTTGCAAAACTCTTCCCACAGTCCCCACCCCTACACTCTTTGCGAACTGAAGTTTTCATGGGAACGCTTTAAGAGACAATTAACTCAAGATGCACAGTCAAACACACTCAATTTTGGGCTACTCCCCTATATAGCTTACCTACGAAAAACAAAAAGAAAAGATAGCAACGAACAGTCTTTTTTTGAACTTCTCAAACTTGCATACTCCAATGCTATGCGGTATACTAAATTATTATGAACCAAAAAAGTACCGCATACATTGTCACTGGAATTTTGGCAGTTTTCGTCATAAATGTTGTTTTGCTTATTTCAGGTATTGCTGGAGATTATCATAGAGGTCCGCAGAATGCACAAGGAATGTTCGATCAGTTAACTGGAAGAGCCAGTGACTTGCTTCGTACAACACGTGCCGGTTCTCCACAATTTTTGGACGGCATTCAAAAGTCATATACACTACCAGAAGAAATTGCAACATTAACTATCGAAACACAGGGACAAATCGTTTATCGATATCCTGCAAAACTACAATCACATTCATTGCAATCTTCTCCGTTTATTCATACATATAGTGCTCATATCGGGTCACAAGATAATTCTGTACTTATTACCGCACAAATTTTTGTACTAAAATCATCTTCGATATTTTTACGTTCTCGTATTGCATTTGTGTTTATACTTATCGGTACAATTACTGCAGCAGTCATGCTTATTTGTGAGTATAAATGTGCAGACGACGATGATTATCCAAGTCTCAGACTCAATACCGACAAAAGCAATGATCGTACGATAGACATTACAGCAGAAGCATCAGATGATGTTCATGCTGCTATTGCAACAGCTGAATTTGAACTTGCACAGGCAGAAGAAATCCCTCTCGAAGGCGAAAATGATGCACTGCGCCAGAATCAGGAAGTTAAATCAGTACACGAAGAACAACCAGCTGTTGCTGAAACTCCTAAAGAGGCAGTTCCAGCTCAGGCAGAGCAAAACATAAAAAAAGCAGTAGAATCTACACCTGTTGCACAAGTTTCACAGTCATCTGAAGCAGCAGAAAAAGAACAAGCAGCTCCAGATTCAAAAATACTTGTAGAAAAGTCTACAAACGTACCTTCTCCTAAGGCACAAGAAACTACACCACCTGTAAAAGAAGTTGCAACTGAAATAGAAGAACTAGATGCAAATCCAGAACCACTTGAAGTTGTTGAAACTTTGGAAGAACCGGAATCAGACATAGTCAATGAAGATGAAATTAAAGACTTCGAGATTATCGAAAGTGAAAAGTCTGCTCCTGTAAAAAAACAAAGCACAACAACAGAGCAACCAGCAGGCTTATTTTCTCCTAATACTGGTTTTGGCTGGCAATCATATCTTATTCCTCGATTAGACAGTGAACTTATCCGTGCTGCATCTTCAGAACAGGATGTAGCATTATTTATCATTACTATTGAAAAGCTGGATAAAAACGACACCTCACTCGTTAAGCACATCAGCAAAATGTTGGTTGATACGTTTAACTTTCCTGACATGGTATTTGAATATAAAGATGACAGTTTTGCAGCTATCAAAGTTGACGAAACTATTGATACCGCAATTAATTTGGCAGATGAGATCTATGCTGAATTAAAACTACTATTTAAGAAAAATGGTTTTGACTCACCTATTGCAATAGGTGTATCAGCACGCTCTGTACGTATTATTTCAGCCGACAGATTGCTTAACGAAGCAGCTCAAGCAGCAGAACATGCAAAAGAAGATCCATCTTCTCCAATAATTGCATTTAGAGTAAATCCTGAAAAATATAGAAAGTATTTAGCACAGACATTAAACCGCTAATAGTAACGTTACTGTAATTCTTTAGCAAGTTCCCTTTCATAGGTACTGATATCAGTATCTTGAGGGAACTTTGTTTTTAGTACTGAAAGATAATATTCCGCCTGTTCAAAGTTTTTATTTGCAATAAGGACTGATAGATAATTTTTTAAGATAAAGCAATCATCAGGATGTTCTTCAATAAGGTTTTTATACACACCAGAGGCAGTATTTAAATCACCCTGCATTGCTGTTATATAAGCCAGAGAAACCTGCAAAGAGACGTTATCAGGGTCGCGTTTTAATAAACGTCGATATACAATCTTTGCATTTTCCCAGTCGCCACTCAAGGCATATACCTTACCAAGATTAAAGTATGCGGGAGTACGTAATGTAGCATCCCGCATTGCCAGTTTATAATAGACGATTGCTCTATCATACTTCTGGAGCTCAGTATACTCTTGGGCGATTTGATAATACTCTTGAGATATTTTTTTATTGTTATACGATGCTTCTGCGGGCACAGGAATATAAAAAGCGTCTTGGGTACTTTTGCAAGAAAAAAGTGCAAAACAACTAAGTCCTGTAAGCACACAGAAACATTTTTTTAACATGGTATTACTTACCTAAAACAGTTTGTTCAATAATTGCCAATTGCGAACGATACAAACCGGCTATATTGTTACCATAGTCAGCGATAAGCTGGATAATGTTACGTGGTTTTTCTTTTGAGTCACATCCATTAAGACGATCACCAGCATCACCCAATCCTGGCAAAATGTACGCAGAATTATTGAGAGCTGGATCAATCCACAATGTATAACAAGTACAGTTTTCCAAAGCACGTGTTACACGGATACTACCCTTTAGAGCACTGATAACGTTAAAGAATTTGATTGAACGAGGTTTTACACCCTGGCTCTGTAAATATTTAACAACCGTTACCAAAGAACCACCAGTAGCATTCATAGGATCTGCAAAGATTAAATCTTTACCGTCCAAATCTGCCAGATTAAAGAAAGAGTTTTTGAGATTAAGCACATATTCCATATCAGACTCATGTTTAGTATCATTACGATTAATCTTAAATAATGCAAAAGGAGTAACATATCCATGTGAAGAATACTCTTGAATTTCTTTTGACATTATCATACTTGGCAACAATGCTCCACGAAGCATTACACACATAACTGAGTTTTCGATTTTTGCATCGATATCAGGTATCTTATGTACCGCATAGTTTTGCACGGGGACAGCCACTGGAGTTTTAACTGTAATGTAATTTTTGTGGTCAGTGTGCTGATCTGTATAAGCAAGACGGAAGAGCATTTCGTATGCACGCTGGCTGTAGTAAATAAACTCTTGGTGACTGGTATTTTTATCACGAAGTTTAGCAATGACTCGAGAAGCTTCTGCATGAGCCCCTACTTCTGTTACAAAGGAATATACTTGGATAGATGGATGAGCCGCACATATTTCCTGCATAACATGTCCCATTCTATCAAAATGCTCGATTACTTTTGCTTCATCAAGAGGATCAAATGATTTAATTGCCTCGTCATACATAGCCTTTAACTTATCGAGATCCAACTTATCCTGACGAGTTAAATAACCATCCAAATCCTCAGCTTTCAAAATAATTTTATCACTAGCCATATCACATATCCTCACAGTATATTATTTTATCCAAGTGTTATTGATTTTTTAGAACAAGATCGAGCAATTTTACTTTTGAAACAACAATGCCTTCAACTTGCACCGTACTATTTGCCTCATCAGCTGTAATAGTAACAGAATTACCATACGCCAATTTCATCATTGACTGTGCAGCTTTTATAACGAGAGCATTTTGAAACTGCATAACCAATGTCAAATACATGGTATTTTCATCAGCTTCAACCAACTTTCCCTTAACACGAGAAAGTGCGAGTCTCATATCCATTCCCAGCAAACCAGCAAGGAATGCCTGAGGTCGTAGTACACAAAAACGAATATCAGATGTATTGTCTTCCATCCAATATTCGATATCAGTATCTGGCCATGGTTTTTCAGCAGCTATAACACCATCAGTAATTCCTTTAAATATATCAACCATTGGCTGTACATCTTTCGCAACCAATAGCTTAGACGAAGCAGGAATCGCAACTTGGAAATCTGTACCTGATCGTGTATAAAATTGAACTGGATTTCCATGAGAAATCCAGCCATTTTTTTGAGTCATTACAAATTTTATAGCTGTCATAGGGAAAGAACCTGATGCAGATACTTGTAGACGATTTTTATCGGTATCACTACCAAGAACGGCATAAACAATATCAATGCGATCAACGATTTTTTGTGCATCTGACTCGCTGATATCGTTTACAGCCGATTGAAACAAGGATTTTACAAAATCCTTGTTTTGTTTGACCGGTATATGAAAATATACCGCGCCATCGGAACCTATTACATAGACAGGATCAACTTCTTTTAAAGCCTGTGTTTCCACATCTGAAGCAGGAGTTTCTTCAGGCGTTACCGACTGTACTGATTTACAGCCAAACAAACATGCAATGAAAAAACAACCTGCACAAATATGGACAAACAAACTATGCCTTTTCAATAGAGGCCCTCCAAGTTTTATCTTCTGACTCGATTACGGAACCAGTTGAAAGAGCATCTTTCCAAGTACACTCTACTGCCAATGTCTCGTTAGCAACAAAGCTGGTAAACATTGCAAAAGCATCTTTGAGATCTGCATCACCACCAACAGACAACTTAATTCTATCGGTAACTTCCAATCCAGATTCTTTACGAAGATTTTGTATACCGCGTACCAAATCACGTACAAGACCTTCTTTCTTTAATTCATCAGTAATCTTTGTATCAAGACCAACAGTCAAGGTTCCATTATTAATAACCTTTACATCTTCCTTTTCGATACGGTCAACGATAATTTTTTCAGCATCAAGCTCTACAGACTTATCGCCTACTTCAATTGTCAGTTTTGAACCATCAAGAATTGACTGGATAGCATCTTGTTCAAGCTCTGCAATCTTTGCACTTGCCATCTTCATCAAAGGTCCCAGTTCTTTACCCAAAACACGGAAGTTAGCCTTAGCCTTATACTCAACCAGCTCATCTTCACGCTCATGGAAGACAACCTTCTTAACATTCAATTCTTCTTTAATTGAGTCTTCCATTTCAGCAAGAACTTTGCGTTCCTCTGGATTACGAGTAACCAAAGCAACATTAGCAAGTGGCTGTCGGTTTTTAATATTGTATTCGTTTCGCAAAGAGCGACCCATAGATACAGCAAGCTGTACAGTTGCCATCTTAAATTCCAAAGCTTCATTACGCCATGCGGTGTTATAAGCTGGATAGTCATTAAGATGTACAGACTCTTTATCACCCTCACACTTCAAGTTAAGCCACATTTCTTCGGTAATAAATGGAATGAAAGGAGCTGCAACCTGAATAAATGTCTTAAGAGCAATGTACAATGAAGCATATGCTTCTGCCTTATCGCCATCGTTTTCGCTCTTCCAGAATCTACGGCGTGAACGACGAATATACCAGTTGTTCATCTGATCTATGAAAGAAACGATTGGGTCAATAGCACCAGACAAATCATAATTATCAAGCGACTCACTGACATTCTTGACCAATTGCTGTGTAATAGAAAGCAACCAGCGATCAAGCGGATTAACAGGGAGCTTGTCATCAAACTCATGTCCTGTTGGCGCAACCTTATCGATATTTGCATAGGTTACGTAGAAACTGTAACTGTTCCACAATGGAATAAGGATACTCTTTAATACTTCTGCAACACCGTCATCGCTGTATTTTAAGTCATCAGCTTTTACTACTGCAGAATGCATCAAGAACAAGCGAAGTGCATCAGCACCAAACTTGTTGATAGCTTCAACAGGATCAGTATAGTTACGCAGACTCTTAGACATCTTGCGTCCATCAGAAGCAAGAACAAGTCCGTTTACGATAC
The DNA here is from genome assembly GCA_024695475.1 of Treponema sp. Classification (GTDB taxonomy): domain Bacteria; phylum Spirochaetota; class Spirochaetia; order Treponematales; family Treponemataceae; genus Treponema_D. The sequence continues at coordinate 2,923 of JAILIC010000124.1, read as the reverse complement.
AGTTCTGGAAGGCTGGCTTATCAAACAAGTGGCTTGCAAGAATTGTAAGTGTATAGAACCATCCACGAGTCTGATCAAGACCTTCAGAAATAAAATTTGCTGGGAAGTGACTTTCAAAATATTCTTTATTTTCAAAAGGATAGTGCTGCTGAGCATAAGGCATAGAACCTGACTCAAACCAGCAGTCAAAAACCTCAGGAATGCGGTGCATTGTCTTTCCGCATTTTGGACAAGGAATCGTAATTTTATCTACAAACTGTTTGTGTAAATCTTCTGGGTAAGTGCCAGAAAGTTTTTTCAACTCTTCGCGACTTCCTACACACAAAGTATGCTTACATTCAGGGTCATCACACTTCCAGATTGGGATTGGGTTACCCCAGTAACGGTTACGGCTTACAGCCCAGTCACGAGCACCAGCAAGCCACTTACCAAAACGACCTTCCTTAATATGAGCAGGCTGCCATTTAATCTGGCTGTTTGCACGAAGAAGTGTTTCGTGATGGTCTGCTACTTTTACAAACCATGAACCGATTCCACGATAAATAAGAGGAGAACCACAGCGCCAACAGTGAGGATAAGAGTGAACAACTGTATCACGTTTTACAAGTTTTCCCTCTTCTTTAAGGCGTTTCATAATATCTTTATCTGCATCTTTTACAAAAATGCCCTGATATTCAGGAACTTCTTTTGTAAATTTACATTCAGCGTCGATTGGCTCAACATTAGGAATACCCGTTCCTAAGAAAATCTTATTATCCTCTTCACCAAATGCTGGTGCAATATGAACAATACCAGTACCGTCTTCAGTAGAAACATAGTCTGCATTGAACATACGAAAGCACCTTTTTCGCACTTCTGATTTGATTCTTCAGCGCAAACTTTAGGATCCTTAAGGCGAGCAAAATAGGGAAACAAAGGCTCATATTCAGCACCAAGGAATTCCTTACCCTTGTGGCGATAGATAATTTCGTAAGCATCTTCGCTCTTATAGTAAGCTGAAAGACGTGCTTCTGCAAAAATATAGAAATCACCGCTTTCTTTATCAAGGATTTTTACGTAATCAACTTCTGGTCCCATACAAAGACCAAGGTTTGAAGGCAATGTCCATGGAGTTGTTGTCCATGCAAGGAAGTAAGTTTTTCCGTTTGCCATATCAGGATCATTTACACCCTCAGGAGCTTTTGTAACCTTAAAACGGACAGTTACAGTCTGATCCTGAACATCTTTATATCCCTGAGCAAGCTCGTGAGTAGAAAGAACAGTTGAACAGCGTGGACAATATGGAAGAATGTATTTTCCTTCGTAAATAAGTCCTTTGTCCCAGAGTGATTTTGCAACCCACCAGATAGATTCCATATAATCTGGATTCATTGTCTTGTAATCGTGATCAAAATCAACCCAACGCCCCATACGGGTAATTGTCTGGCGCCATTCTGCAGTGTATTTAAGAACAGAAGCTTTACACTTGTCGTTGAATTTGTCGATTCCATAAGCCTCAATTTCGTGCTTAGAGTTTATTCCAAGATCTTTTTCAATCAGATTTTCAACAGGTAAACCATGACAGTCCCAACCAAAGCGTCGCTCGACCTTTTTACCCTTCATTGTCTGATAACGGGGTATAATATCTTTTATTGTAGATGGAATAAAGTGACCAAAATGAGGTAAACCAGTAGCAAATGGAGGGCCGTCATAAAATACGTATTCTTCAGCACCTTCACGCTGTGAAATGGACTTCTTAAATATATCGTTTTTTTCCCAATATTGTAATACTTCTTCTTCCTGCTTAGGGAAGTCAGCTTTCGGATCAACCGGCTTATACAAAATATAACCCTCTTTTCAAATAAAATATGCTAACAGGTATTATGTCATAAATACAGGAAAAATACTAGATAGAAAGCACCGGTAATTAGAGCGACTTGGTGAGATTGTTTTTAAGTGCCTCAATATCCTTACGTGACAAACGGATAAAATGATAGAGATATGATTCAGTTACTTTTCGTAAGTTTTTATCAGACACCGGCAATCCCTTATTGATATCAGTAAACAGCGTCTCAACGATTAATTCGCGTTCCTTATACCATGACGAACCAAAAGGATAATGATAATACATATTAAAACTCAGGCAAAAATCGGCTTTAATTTCTTTCATGGTAGCACCGGTAAGCGCTTCCAAAAGGGCACAGACAATTCCTGTTCGATCTTTGCCTTCCTGACAATGGATAAGATACGAATCACTAGGATGCCCTGCAATAAAGAGTAAAACCTCACGTAACTGCTCCGCAAAGTCGTTTTCTAAATACTTAACGGGGAGCTGCATATCATAGGCAACAACCTTTTGCTCTTGTGCAAGCTTATTATAATACGGTTTATCTTCTGCAAGCGAGATAATATCTTTTTGTACATTTGAGAGATTTATAACAAACTGTATGTTATATTGTTCTAGCAATCCTAAAGCAGCCTTACCACGCTTGCCAGAAACCAAAGGGGAACAGGAACGGTACAAGCGATGAGGAGCAATACCCGTTGTATGTACTTCCCTAAAATTAGCAAATGTCTCATCAGATGGATACAGATTACGGTCTTTATACTTTGACGGCTTTCCTTTTTCATCAAGTACAGGACCATCAACAAAAAAAGCTGGGTAAATAGGTCCTGGCCAATAGGAGCCGTCTGCATATAAAGAAGTGCTCAAAGCGAGTAAAAATAATGCTACATAAAAAACAAATCTATTTGTTCTCATCAAAACTAGTAGTATTGTACTGGGTTATTGCCTTGCATGCAAGAATACCCCATGTACCATATGTCATTCATTAACAGCAAAATCCTATACGAAGATGTACCCCTTCTTTTTCATTCTGTATCTTGCAAAGTTCATCAATGATACACACATGTATCGTCGCCGAACACCGCGTCGATCTTTTGC
>JAILIC010000106.1 GCA_024695475.1 Treponema sp. | reverse complement strand
AGTTGCCGCTCACCTTGCTCAGATGGGATTTAAGTTGTAGGGGCAGAAGATGTCAAATCAGAATCTTGTTGAAACGTTAAACGAATATCTTTCTCTTGGAATTAATCAGCAGCTTGATTATGACAAATTCTATCTGTATTCAATCATCACCCATTCAACAGCAATTGAGGGCTCTACTGTTACTGAAATAGAAAACCAGCTCTTGTTCGACGAAGGAATCAGTGCAAACAAGCCGATGACGGAACAGCTGATGAACATTGACCTCAAAGCTGCTTATGAGCAGAGTTTTGTTTATGCAAAAACTCACGCAGATTTTTCTATTGAACTTTTATGCACTCTAGCCTCTCTTGTGATGAAAAATACCGGCTCAACATACAAAAATATTGCGGGTGAGTTTTCTTCTGCAAAAGGTGATTTACGTCTTTTGAATGTAAGTGCGGGCAGAGGTGGAAAATCTTATCTTGCGTGGCAGAAAGTACCAGATAGGTTGCAGAATTTTTGCAACTGGATAAACAGGGAACGAAAGAATATTGATAAAAAAGACATAAAAAAAATCTACGAACTTAGTTTTGAAGCTCATTACCGCATTGTTTCGATTCATCCGTGGGCGGATGGTAACGGAAGGATGAGCCGTTTGATTATGAATATGATTCAATATGAAGCCGGCGTTATCCCTTCAATTGTAAAAAAAGAAAATCGTGCCGAATACATTCAGAGCCTTTCGCTGAGTCAGGAGAACGAAGATTCAAGCACATTCGTGGAGTTTATGCTGAATCATCATACAGAGAATTTGCAAAAACAGATTGCTGAATACAAGGCTTCGATGGATGCTGATGACATTAAAGGTGGTCAGAAAACTGTTGCGGGTGGTCAGAAAAAGTGGTCAGAAACCGCCCTTAGGATTCTTGATTTACTAAAGCAGAATCCAAAAATATCAAGAAAAGAACTTTGCGGTGAACTGGGCATAAATCCAAGTGCCGTCCAAAAACATATAGAAAAACTGAAAGAAACAAAAATGATTGAACGGCTAGGCGGAGCAAAAGGCGGCGAATGGAGAGTAAACGAATGAAGCAGACAGAAGTTGGATTGATTCCTGATGATTGGGAAGTGAAGGAATTTAAGCAAGAAGCAACTCTAATAAATGGAAGAGCATATGCTCAATCTGAATTATTAAAACAGGGAAAGTACAAAGTATTACGAGTAGGTAATTTTGGAACAAATGATAATTGGTATTATTCAAATCTTGAATTACCTGAAAAACAGTACTGTACACAAGGAGATTTGCTTTATTGTTGGTCGTGTACTTATGGTGCTTATATTTGGAATGAACTAAATACAATATATCATTATCATATTTGGAAGATTATCTCAAAAGGTGCTGACAAAGAATATCTGAAGTATATTTTAAATAACGATACAGAAAACCAAATGAAGAGTTCTAACGGTAGTACGATGGCTCATATTACCAAAGGTTTCTTGGAAAATCGTTTATTTGCTTTTCCTCCTCTTGCCGAACAACGACGAATCGCAAAAGCCCTTTCCGATGTAGATGTGTTTATTTCCACAACAGAAAAACTCATCCAAAAGAAAAAGAACATCAAACAAGGCACAATGCAAAATCTCCTCACCGGCAAAAAACGACTCCTAGGTTTTGGCCCGCAAACCAAATCCCCAACCTACAAACAAACAGAACTCGGCCCCATCCCCGGCTTTGCAAAATCCACCAGAACAAAAATGACCGAACTGGGAGAAATCCCAGAAGACTGGGAAGTAATGAGTTTGGGAGAAATAGGATATTTTATTGGTGGTGGTACTCCCGATACAAATAAGACTGAATATTGGAAAGGTTCGATACCCTGGATTTCCTCATCAGATATTAAAAAAAACAATATTAAAGATGTTTTCCCAACAAGATTTATAACTAAGTCTGCTATTGAAAACTCAGCGACAAAAATTTGTCCTAAAAATACTATTTTAATAGTATCGCGTGTTGGTGTGGGTAAACTCGCGATTTCAAAAAATGAAGTATGTACAAGTCAAGATTTTTCAAATTTTATTTGTGAACAACAAAATGTTGAATTTGTCGCATATCAATTACTTCCAATGATGCAGAATAAATCCAGCGATGCTCAAGGAACTTCTATAAAAGGAATTACAAGCGATGAAATACAAAATATGAAAATCACTCTTCCCTCAAAAGAAGAACAAACCGCCATCGCCAATGTTCTTTCCAGCATGGACAAAGAAATAGAAACCTTAAACACAAAACTAGAAAAATACCGTAACCTCAAAACTGCCATGATGCAGCAATTGCTCACGGGGAAGATTAGGTTGGTAAAATAAAGATCTGGGAGATGTAATAATGAGTGAAAAAGTAAGTATTATAGAAATAATTGAACAAAAATCAGCGTCTTGTGATGAAAATAAGAAACTTTGGCAAGTATCCAAAGATATTATAAAATCTGTTGTTGAACATTCGAAACAGATTTCATCACAGATGAGCGAATATGATATTCATGACGAAAGACATAGTGAAAAAGTCATAGAAATAATGGAGCATCTGCTTGTTGAAAAAATTGAGAAATTGTCATTTTATGAATTAATCTTGCTTTATTTATCTGCGTATTTACATGATTCTGGAATGGCATTGCCAAACTGGGAATACGACGCTTTAAGAGCTGTCGAAGGTTGTGATAAATATTATGATTCAACATTAAAATTTTCTATAAAAAATGACTTCAAGTCACCACAAACTTTTGATGAAATAAAAAGGATTGTTAGAAATGCCAATTTAATTGATTACAATTCTGCTAAAAACTATATTTTTATTGAAAATTCAGAAGACAAGGTTGTTGAAAGCATTTCTAAATTGATTTTTGAATATGAGACATTTAGAAATAGATATGTAACACAACTGAAGAAAAAAAATAAATCTTGTGATTATATAGAATTTAGCAAGGTTATTCGTTCCGAGTTTATACGCATTACACATCATAAAAAAGCTGTTAATAATATTAAGAACTTAAAGAATAAAATAGAAACCGCAATATCTCCATATTATACTAATACTTTCTTACAGGATTTAGAAAATATTTGTCAAGCGCATGGAGAAAATCTAGATTTTATAAAGAAACTTCCAAAAGAATCTGAAGACTGGGAAAATAACAAGAATAATATTCAATTCCTTGCATTGATTCTTAGATTAGGCGACATAATTCATTTCTCATCAGATAGAGCGCCATTATCTTTATATTCTGAAAAACAGATAAGCAATGAAGAGAGTCTCAAACATTGGAAGGTTAAGTTCCAAGATATTAAATATAATTTT
>JAILIC010000087.1 GCA_024695475.1 Treponema sp. | reverse complement strand
GCTTGAAAAGAAATTGTCGAACCTCTCGGTTCATTTTTTCGGTATTCCCTTTTCTCTGGCACTTTTCCTTACTCAAGTTTTCCTGCATCTCTGCATTCCTACTTGTCTTTTCTTCCCTTCCCTTTTTATTATCAAAGAACTACACGCTTTTCTATACTTTATCAGTATTTACCAGCTTGTTTAGTACCTCTCAGCGAGGTGAGTATGAATATATACCAAACACATTTTTGTGTCAATAACTTTTTTCCAAAAAAAATATATTTTTTTTATTTTTTTCCGGTATCAGATGCTTCACCTGAAAAAACTGATCCAAAATGTACCAAATAATCTAAGAAAGAGCTATAACAGGCAACGACCGCACAAATAGAAAGAACCGTAGCTACAAGTTTTAGCGCTGTAAAGCTTGCTGGCAAAACATCCAAACGAGTCAAGCTCTCTAAAAATAAACAATAAAAGCCAACAACCACATACAATACCGTTTTAAACTTTCCGCCTTTTCTTGCCGCAATCGCAATTCCTTTTTTCGTAGCAATCATGCGCACAAAGGTCATGCCAAACTCCCGATACATAATAAGTAAAAATACTATTGGTGAAATAAGTCCTGAATTTACCGTTTTATCATAGCCTGGCAACATAAAACAACAAAGCGTCGTCAGATGTAAAACAACATCAGCAAAAGGGTCAAATAACTTACCAAAATCACTCACTTCATTATGACGTCTCGCAAAAAAACCATCAAGAAAATCCGTAAACTCACCAAAGGCCAGCAACGGTATTAAAATAAAAACAGACTCTCGAACAAAGCAATGAGTCCAAATCGGTATAAAATAAAGCAAAAAGAAAATCGGAGCAAAAATTATACGCGTCATTGTAAATCTATTTGACATTTTCATAATAACAACCTTCCTTATTTTTTTATCGATATGCTCTAAAATCTTGAACAACATTTATTGCTGATTCAATTTTATATCCTGGCATTTTTTTAGAAGCACATACTACAACTTTTTCTATACTTGCAGAAGAGTCAGACAGCCCCTGCAAAATAATAGTTTTGCCATCTATCACTGCATGCAAAAAATCAACATCGAGATTACAATCAAAGATAAGATAATTAACCAAATGCTGAGCCTTCAACAACTCTTCCAGTTTCTTTTTTCCAGCTATTTCTTTTTCTTTTGTTATGTATCTATGCACAAACGAAACAATAAAATCAGAAACAAGCTCCTCATCAAGTAACCCAGTATTAAAAACCATATGAAAATGGCAAGGATCCTCATTCGCTAGATTGAAAAAACTTTTATGAAAGCCCAAACGATTTGTATCACTCTCCGAAATTCGCTGTGCAGCCTGCTTTTCATTCCAAGAAAATTCCTTTTGTAATCTCCGTAACCTCACATCATCATCTGCAACAAAACGCAATGCAACATGGTTAACCAATTGTTCTAAAATAATAAATGCACCACGTCCTATTAAGATACAATTTCCCTCAGATGCAGCTTCTAAAACAGCAGTCTGCAGGTAACCTAAATATTCATCCCTATCTTTTACCAAAGAGGCAAAAAAGCCCGGCTTTTTTTCATCATATTTTTGCAATTTTTCCTCAGGAAACCCTAGCTCAACAATACGTTTTTCAATCATTTTTCGGTTAATAAAACGGTACTGCAATTTTTCAGCTGTTTTTGATGCTATTTCATCACCTAACGCCGCCACTTGACGTGATATTGTTATAATTGCCATGGTTATCTCCCGCTATAAAATCAATTGTTTTTATACGCCAACTCTATTATACTATATGACAAATTCAACCACTCGTAAAGCAAAAGAGACTTTTCTATGAATACACCCTCCACTGATACCACATTATGTTGGACTGAAAAAAACCGCAAAGAAATATGCAAAACTGCGGTCATGACTGTTAACGAAACTGAAAGCATCTCTCCTGATGGCAAAAAAGGAAATTACGTTGTCATGGATGCCCCCGATTGGGTTATAACCATTCCTGTTATAGGAACAAAATTTCTCATGGTAAAACAATGGCGTCATGGTGAAAAAAATATCAGCATAGAATTTCCAGGAGGAGTTATTGACAAGGGTGAAGCTCCAGAACATGCTGCAGCCCGCGAACTCCGAGAAGAAACCGGTTACACAGCGGGAAAATTAATTCATTTAGGGACAATGAACCCCAATCCTGCACTATTTTCAAATCATTGTCACATCTATGCAGCATTAGAATTATCACACACACATGAACAACAACTTGATGATGATGAATACGTACACTACATGGAAATTGAACAAAAAGAAGTTTTCAACAACATAGGGACAAAGGCCTACCCACATGCACTCATGAGCGCCGCAATCGGTCTCTATATCACAAAACTCATACAAAACAACGATCAGTAAAAAAGCTTACTCAGTAACAAAATATTCTGATAATAAAAAAAAGGACTGCCTTTACAAAGTCATAAACAACTTGTAGACAGTCCTTTTCCACTACCTTACATGGTAAATCAAGTTTGTAGCAGTATCACAATCAAACTAACGATTTACTGAGTAAGCATCATATTTCTTAGAAGGATTATAAGTACCCTCTCTAAATTCACCTGTCAAACTAGGAATTTCCATTTTCATGCCAGGTAAAATTAAATTTGGATCTTCAGGTTTTGGCATTCCATCCTTATTCTTCTGGTATAGATTTTCCCACAACAAAGGATTGTTATATATATAAGGTCTACCAGAAATATTCCAATAGCAATCCTTTGTATCCGCCCAAGGGCGAACAACATAAAACTGAGGGAGCGGCGTAATTTCTCTCACACCATCCAAAGCAGCCAATACCTGATTTGCATACTCTTGTGCCGCAACATAATCTTCATTACCAAAAGCAGACTCTGCATTAGCTAATGCCGCAGCAGCAGAAGAAAAGGCCATAGGGAAATTTCTGTCAGCACGAATTTCTTGAGCCCATTTCATTTTTTCCTGAGCCAACTTAAGCTGAGTTTCCGCATCACCACGGGCCATCATTTTTTGTATATAAGCCTCAGACAAAGCCGCATTTTCAGCAGCCTTTTTTGAATACTCTACCGCATCGTCATACAACCCGGCATTAAATGCACTACGTGCCTTTCTTTCATATTCATCAGCCAGCTTCTGGTATGTATTATTCACATAGCTAACAGCAAACAAAATTCCACTGCATAAGAGAGACAATACAAGCACAATACACTTTTTCATTATTGAACTCCTTCTGATACAGCCTGAGCTTCCATTGCGGCAGCTGCACCACCATCGGCAGTTGCATCAACATCAATAACCGCAGACTCTGGATTATCATACGTTTCTACTTCAAGCAAAACCGCATCTTCCGCCTCAATACCCTCAACCGGTTCATCACCTAAAGGAGCTTCTTTATCAGCACGAGAAGCAAACGCTGCAGCCTGCTCTACTTTAGCACGAGCCTCTTCCATAGCTTTTTGAGCAGCCTCACGTTTTTTCTGCACCGAGTCATACAACTTATTAAAATCGGTCTCGGCGGCCGTATACCCCTTATAAGCACCTTCAGGATCATTTGTCACAAGCTGAGAATCAGCTTTTGTAATTTTACCTGAAGCAGCCTTATAGGCATCTTTTTCTCCAACGCCCGCAAAAACACTATCTGCACGTTTCTTTGCAGCAATTGCATCACTTCGCTTTACAGCGGCCAGTTTTTTCATACCAGTCAAAAAGACTTTAGCGTACGCGTCACAAGCTTCATCAACTTTTGCTGATATTGAATTAATATCAGCCTTATTGCCATACAATTCTAAAAGCTCTTTTGTTGATTGCTCACCCTTTTGATAATTTTTTGGATCATACTGTGAAAGATTCAACTCATCGATCTTCTGCTTTGTAGTATACGCATTAGCAGCTTTTTCCAAAGCCTGATACCGAGCCAATACATCCTTACCCTCAGAAGACAAATCGTCTCCTGAACCAGCCTCACATTTTCCTTTGTATGCATTATACAAAGCATCAGTTTCAGTAAAAACATCCGCAAAAAGTTCTTGAGCACCAGCATCTACCGCTTTTTGTCTAGCAGTTTCAATTTGCTGCAACAATGCAAGATTTTTTGCATTATTTTTTTCTGCTTCAGTCTTACCATTATCAACTTCTTCAGTTACAGACTCATCCTCAACAGCACTTTCAACACCTGTCGTTTCATCGACAACGTCTTCAGCTGTAGGTGTGGATTTACAAGAAAATAAAAGAAGGGCAACCAAAGATAGGAATGCCAAAATTTTAACTTTCATGCATAACCTCCCCTGTTTTTTTGAACTATATGATTTAATGATATCATATCAATTTATTGTCGGCAATCCACAGATAATCTAAACCTCAAAAAAAGATGCATTTTTAGAAATACTGAAGTATAATGTCTTTTAGTACATATAACAAAAAAGGAGGAATACATAATGGCTGACGACTTTTCATTTTCAATAGAAAAACATATTGGAGTTCTATCAGAAAGCAAAGGCGGATGGAAAACCGAATTAAATCTCGTATCATGGGGTGGTCGCCCTGCAAAATATGATATCCGAAGCTGGGCTCCTGACCATCAAAAAATGGGAAAAGGCATAACCCTTACCCAAGAAGAGATACACACGCTGCAAGAGCTCTTAAAAAACAATTAAAAACAGTCCTTTTCGTAAACAGAACAAAAGCTTCCGCCCTTGCAGATAATTGCATAAAGCATCATCTGCAATTGGTTTTCTTCAAGCTCACGTCCGAGAGAACGTATCTCCATATCGGTAGAGGCAAGTAATGCTGTTATAGCCGCAACCTGTCCTGCACTCCATACCTGAGCAGCTGCACGATATTGCGATTTTGCCTTGGCACTTGCAAAGCCATTAATTTTATAATCCAAATCAGTTGGATGTTTTCCGTCAGCATGAAGGGCAAACCATACCGTCAAACGTCTAAAACAAGAAGTCAAGTTTTTCAATAATCCCACAGTCGAAGTACTATTTGACAAACGTATCTTTTGAAAAATACGCAAAGCTTGTTCCAGCCGCTCATTTACTGTTTTTTCATTGTCAGCTAAAACATCAAACAAGGTAAAAGCAGACTCAGCTCTATTATGAGCCAATACAGATTCAACATCAGCTGAAACTATTTCATGCTCCGCAGGAAAACAGCTAAAAAATAACGAACACTCATTTCGCAATGCCTCTGTATTATTCTCAACCAAATCTAAAATAAGTTCGACAGCATCAGGAGTTATTCTAAAACCAGCCTTGTTAAAATAATTACGCAACCAATCAGCCTTACGGTTTTCAAACATTTCCCAGAAAATACGACGATTCTCTTTGGGAACCAATTTTTCCAGCTTAGAATCAACAGAAATTTCATCAGAAACAAGTATAAGAACCGAAGTCTCTTTCACTTTTCCTTTTGAAGTAACAGAAGAAAGCCAAGAAGATATTCTTGCCACATCAGATTTATCTTTTAATAACTCAGCACCACGTACAACAACACAACAAGCAGGAACAAACAAAGACTCACTTTGTAAAGTAGTGACAATCTCACTAATATCCGTTTCACTCATGTAATACAGATACTCATCGATATCACCAAATTTTTTGCGCATGTATGATTTTATTGAATTAACAGCGTCATTACGTTCGCCAAACTCTGGACCTGTATATAAATAAATGGGAAATGCCATAAGTCTATAAATTAATACGTTCTTACGATATTCGATAGAATGCCTACAATACGAACATCCTGACAATAAATTGCCTGAAAAGCAGGATTTTCAGGTTGAAGACGTATCCGTTCGCTTTCCCTATAGTATCGTTTAATAGTAATAGCATCATCTAAAACAGCAACAACAATCTGACCATCAATAGCAGTACTCGCCTGCTCTACTATAGCCAAATCCCCTTCCAAAATACCTGCCCCGATCATACTCGTACCACGCACCCTAAGGGCAAAATAGTTTTTATCAGGGCGTACAAACGGCTCAGTCAAAGAAATATAACCATCTAAATTTTCTTCACAGAGCAAAGGCTTACCAGCGGCAACCGTTCCCAACAAAGGAACACTTGCCATATACGGTCCCGTGTCATTCAATTTATCCGCCACTAGAATGCGGAGAGAACGGGAACGTTTTTTTTCGCTTGTAGAGATATATCCTTTTTTCTGTAAGGCAGTTATATGCCCCTGAACGGCTCGTAATGAAATACCAAAATGGTCACCAATTTCTCTTACCGTCGGGGGATACGCATTTTCCGTCGAAAAATCAGAAATAAAATTAAGCACTGCCCGTTGTCGATCAGTTGCTTCTTTCATTCTTACTCTTCTTCAAATTTTGAATCAAACAATGCCTCAATAGCAGCAACTGCTTCTTTTTCGTCAGAACCATCAGCAGTAACAGTTAACGTAGTATTATACCCAGCAGCCATAGTGATAACACCCATGATAGACTTTGCATTCACCGTCACATCATCTTTTACTAAGGAAACTTCCGCCGTAAACTTATTAGCCGTTTGTGCAATAATCGCCGCTGGACGAGCATGAATACCCGCACGATTTTTTACCGTTACTGTTTTCTCTGTCATACATTCCTCTTCAAGTATTAATAAGATTCATCATTACTATCGTAATAAGCAGTTTGAGCCTCTCCTGTCTCAATCCACTTAAGCACATTCTGATTAAAATCACGAGCAGAATCATACCCCATATGTTTCAATCGATCATTCATAGCAGCTGCTTCTATAATAATCGGAAGATTCCGCCCTGGTTTTACAGGGATTTCAAGACAAGGAACTTTTACGCCAAGCAAATCCACCATTTTTTGCTCAGTTCCTATTCTATCATAAACCTTGTTAGAATCCCACTCTTCCAAAGAAACTACCAATTGCACAGCCTTTTGGTGACGGATGGCACCAACACCATACAACTGGGATATATTAATAATACCCAAACCTCGGATTTCCATATGATGGCTAATCAAAGTATTAGCCCCTTGCCCTATCAAGGTATTACCGTTCATACATTTTATTTCTACGATATCATCAGCTACCAAGCGATGTCCACGTTCAACTAATTCAAGTGCAGTTTCACTCTTTCCGACCCCAGAATGTCCTGTTATCAGGATACCAACACCGTATACCTCAACCAATACACCATGTAAAGTTTTTTTAGGAGCAAACATATTTGCCATAATACGCAAAAGCCTGCTTGAAAAATCAGTAGATTCTAATGTTGTTTGGAGTATAGGACAGCTTTTTTCTTCTGCAATAGCGATAAACTCTTCTGTCGGTTCGAGAGCATGGGTAAAAACACAGCAAGGTATTTCATATGATAATAACTCATTCAGCGTATCAGTCTTACCTTCTGACTGCAATTTATGAAGATAAGCAACTTCACCTCGACCAAATACTTGGACTCGCTGATATGCAAAAGAATCATAAAAACCTGACAATGCCAAACCAGGTCTATTTATATCTGGCACAGTCATTTTTCTTGTTAATCCACGACGACCACCAACACATCGCAAATTCATTGCATCCAGACCTTTTAGGTCCAATTCCAGTAAGTCAAGAACCGTGAACTTCTTTTCGCCCATATGCATACTATACACATTGATTGTTCTTTTTGCAATTACCACTAAATGCATGACAATGCATCAAGAACGTAAAAAAAAGGGATACTCCTTCAACCATGAAGTGCATCCCCTTATAATCCACAGAGTTATTTCTTCTCTTGAATTTTATCTTTTTCTTTCTTGATCTTATTATCAAGGACATCCATCATTTTATTAAGCCCAGCAGCAAAATCAAAATCATCACTAGTTACATGAGCTTGAGAACCCCACCTAAAATTAACCGTACAATCAAAATAGTATGCCTTATCTCGTTTTACACGAAGAATCAAATCTACAATTAGATCTTCAGCATAGCCAACTCGATTCAGTTTCTTTTCGATTAAATCCGTTTGTTTTTGTTCAAAATCAAATCCAACAGCAGAAACAGATTTTGTCATGTAGTATCCTCGTCTCTAACCGGTCAGGCCGGCATAATACCATTCCAAAAGGAACAGTTAGTGTTACCCACTACCTATAGTATACTACAAATTTAAGAAAACGCAAAGAAAAAGAAAGCCTTACTATACTCACTTACGTTCAAATGAAGAATTAATATGTAATTGATTACGATATTTGGCAACAGTTCGTCTTGCCACCGTAATTCCTTTAGCAGCAAGCAAATTGGATATTTTTTGATCAGACAAAGGCTTAGCACCAACAGGCTGAGACTCCAGTATTGCAGCAATTTCTCGCTGGACAGAATCTTTTGAAACACTTGTTGAAGAAGAAGTTGCAACGGCATTAGAAAAAAAGTATTTAATGGCAAACAGCCCCCACTCACATTGCAAAAACTTTCCATTTGCCATTCGTGATATTGTTGCCTCATGAACTCCAATAGCATCTGCAATATCTTTTTGACGCAAAGGTACAAGATGACCAGGCCCTTTTTCAAAAAACGCCAGCTGTTTTTTTACGATAGCACAACATGCTTTTTCTATCGTTGACTGACGAAATGCCAAACTGTCCAAAAAAACTTTTGCAGCAGCAACTGATCCCGTTACAAATTTTTTATCATCTGTAGAAATACTTTTTTTTTCCAAACCTGCATATGCAGCAGACAAGACTATTTGTGGCAAAACAGCATCAGACAAGCGTACTCTAAAGCTATAGTTCCCCGTAGAGTTTACCACCAATTGTTTATCAACATCATCAAAGCCTGACAATAATGGCAGTTTATCTACATACACATCTGGCACTATATATGAATTAGTACTACTTCCATATTGCCGGGCAGGATAAGGATCAAGCATCCTAATAAAATGGAGAGCATTTTCTATATCAGCAACAGTAAATGCCGCTATTTTATCCAGCATCACTTCATCCACACCGAAAAGCCCTCTTTGCGACTTTTGGTAATCAGAAATCTTCTTTAGGATTTTTTGAGGCACAGGAGGATCCAGAAAATCAAAATGTCCATTCAAAATAAATAAGGCAGCATCAGGAGCATCTTCTGCCGCCAAAGCTTGTATATATAAACTTTCCTGAACAGAGACACAGCCTACCCCAACTGGATCCATATGTTGTATAACAGAAAGACATTTTTCCAATATTCCGCTATTTTTATCTGCCAATTTCTGAGGCACCAAGGAAACAGGAGCAAGAATATGAAAGCCTTTATTATCCAAATTATCAATTAATCGCTTACACAAATCTACTTCATCATGTGAAAGTGACATCATATACAACTGATGCAACAAATGTTCCTGTAACGTCTCCCGTTCATCAGGTCTATTTTCCAAAATATCCTGCAACGCATCACTTTTCATCATACCAGATGCAGAAACAGAAGCTGTTCGCGTATGATCTGTCATATAGGATGAAGTTCTGGTATTTTCATCACCCTCATTTGTATAAGGATCACGCACAATTTCCAATGCTGGATTTTTTTCCACAGCAGAAAAAATCTCAGACCGTAAATCCTGATTTCCCAAAGACAACATATGCAATGAATAGATTTGCATTTGGGTCATTTTCTGAGACTGTATCTGAGAAGCTTTTTGTGTTTGCTGCAGTTCAAAACCGTACATGGTTTCACTATAGCATAAAAAAGAAAGCACATGTATACTTTAACTATGAAAAAAATTCAGGAACTTGGAATACACATTCCACACATTCTTTTACCAAAAAATATTGATGTTTCCAGTTGGTCAGTAATTGCCTGTGATCAATACACCCAAAATCAGGAATATTGGAATAAAGCTGCACACATTGCCGAAAATAAGCCATCTACCCTGCATATCATACTGCCAGAAGTCTACTTATCCGATAAAAATAAGCAGGAACGTATTTCAGCAATCCGTACCACCATGCGTACCTATCTCAAAAACGGTATTTTTGAACCAGCAAAACAAGAATGCATGTATATAGAGCGCAAAACCGCATACAACAGACTGCGTCACGGGCTGCTCGTCGCACTCGATCTTGAAACCTATGAGTGGAAGCCTTTTAGCAAAGCCCTTGTCAGAGCCACAGAGGCAACTATTGTAGAACGTATCCCCCCACGAATGGAAATTCGTAGAGGTGCACCACTTGAAACACCCCATATAATGTTGCTCGTAAATGATCCACAAAAAATACTCGTTGAAAAAATCGGTTCCATGATAAAAGAAAGCAACAAAGCACCTGCTTACAGTGGAACTCTCATGCTCAACGGTGGAGAAATAACAGGATGGCCGGTTTCACAACCACAGGAAATTGCATACCTCGAACAAGCCCTCAATACTATTGCAGAACAAAATACCGATACAAACGGAGATACATTCCTTTTTGCAGTAGGAGACGGAAACCATTCACTGGCAACAGCAAAATCAATCTGGGAAGAATACAAAAAACAAAATAACACAAGCGACAGTCCTGTCCGCTATGCCCTAGTAGAAATTGTAAACATCTTCGACAGCGGATTAACCTTTGAACCCATCCACAGAGCCTTATTCTCTACAAATGGTTCTCGGCTAGTTACATACCTAAAAGAAAAACTATCTGCACAATGTGAAGTAAAAAATAGCCCCGAAGCATTATCACAGGCTATACATAATTCAAAAGCAGACTTTGGTTTCATATTTACAGAGCATGATACTACACAGTACATACAATTAAAAACTGACATTACCGATCTTGCAGTAAGCCATCTGCAACCACTCCTCGATGAATATCTCTCTGCCCACCCTGACAGCAGCATAGATTACATCCATGGAACGCAAGATACTTGCCAGCTTGGCACCCAACAGGATACAGTCGCAATTCTATTGCCACCCGTTGCCAAAGACAGTTTTTTTACAACGATAAATACCAGAGGACCTCTCCCAAGAAAGAGTTTTTCTATGGGAGAAGCCGATGAAAAGCGTTTTTACCTGGAGTGTCGCACACTTTTTGAGTAAAAACAGGTGCAAATTTTTCATTTTTTTTGAAAACCATGCACAATACGCCTTGCATAATAGTTTTGATTTTGGTATAGTATAAAAACCTTGCCAGCGTGGTGGAATGGTAGACACGATAGACTCAAAATCTATTGTCCGCAAGGATGTATGAGTTCAAGTCTCATCGCTGGTACAATACTATTACTTTTCATAAGCAAGACCGCCTGTAATATGGCGGTTTTTTATTGCCTCTTCCATATGAACAACTTCAATAGTATCGCTTTCTGCCATATCAGCAATTGTCCGCGCCAACTTTAAGCAACTTGCCACCCCACGTGGAGAAAAATCATATCTATCAACAGCAAGATCCAATACCTCACGCACATCAGAAGATACTGCACAATAGTGCATCAACTCCGATGCTTCAAGAGCAGCATTCTTTTTACCTTGCCGTTGATATTGTCTTTTGATAGCACGCGCAATCGGTATACGTAATTCATGAGTCGTTTTACCGCTACCTGTCACATCCTGCATATCTCCACTCGATTCGACAGCTACACGAATATCAACCCTATCCAATAACGGCCCCGAAAACTTTCTCCAATACATTTCAACAGAACGAGCACTACACAAGCAAACTTTTGTTTTTGAGCCAAAATTACCACAAGGACAAGGATTAGTCGCCAACAACAATTGAAAAGCAGCAGGATATACCGTCGAGCGACCAGCGCGACTTAAAGTCACCTGCCCGCTTTCCAGGGGAACACGTAACATTTGTAAAACCGAAGTTTTAAACTCTGCCGCCTCATCTAAAAACAATACACCATTATGAGCTAGAGAAATCTCACCCGGACGGCAATTAACACCTCCACCGCACATACCTTCGATACTAGCGGTTTGATGGGGCATTCTAAACGGTGCTGTCCGTACAAGCCGTTGCGACGATGGTAAAATACCAGCAAGCGAATAAATACGGGTAACCGGTAACGATTGCTCTTCCGTCAATAACGGTACCAAAGCACTAAACATACTCAATGCCAAAGTCTTACCACAACCAGGAGGTCCAAAAGCAAGGAGATTATGTCCACCAGCAGCAGCAATCTGCAATGCCCGCACCAAATCGTCCTGTCCCCGTATAACCGAAAACTCCCTGTCAGCAATATTTTTTTCAAATAACACGCCTTCAATTGCTACTGCTTCCTCAGGAATTGCGACGTTACTCGCAGCTGGTTGTGCACTATGAAATTTTTCGGGGTGGGTCAGTGCATTAAAACCATCTGAGAGCGTTGACACCCCACATACCTTCATACCTTGTATATCAACAGCTTCGTTTGCATTTTGTTCAGGAACAATACATTTTGTAATTCCAAACGACACCGCTGTAGAAACAGCTGCATGGACCCCACGTACCCCTCGTACAGCTCCCGATAATTCAAGTTCCCCCATAACTAAAATGCAATCAGTATTACTGTACTCTTCCTTAGCAGCAAGGACTGCTAAAGCAATAGCCAAATCAAAGCCAGCCCCTTCTTTTTTTAAATCTGCAGGAGACAAACTTATCAGCACCCGTTCCATCGGAAAATCAAAACCAGAATTACAAATAGCAGCACGCATACGCTCACGAGACTCCTTTACCGCACCATCAGCCAAACCGACTAAATCAACAGCGGGGATTCCTCGTCGTAAATCAACTTCAACAGTAACTAATGCGCCTTCATACCCGAAAGGCGAAAACGAATAAATCTTCATACAGTGTTCCTCTCACAAAATAAGTACAAATCGATACGGGGACGTGCAGTCGGATGTACTACCAAAGACAACGTCATACCCGCCCGTACATACATACAAAACAAAGCATAAAAAGAGGAACTAATTTCGTGATTATTTGATAAAAAAAGAAAAAAAAACCAGCACAAAGTCGTGCTGGTTGTACAGAGAGTATTATAAAATACGTTATTTATTTGCCTAATGCCTGTTTTGCAGCATTGGTACCAGCAATGCGACCACTGGTCAATGCCCAGCCATGAGCCGCACCACCATAGGTAACATATGCTTTTTTACTCTCAAGCAAAACACCGATAGAGTCATTTCCTACTGCGTAGAGGTTTTCAATTGCCTTACCATTTGTTTTGAGTACACGCATCTGTGTATCAATATCTACACCACCGCATGAAGAATAGACATAGGTTGCACCCTTAATTGCATAATAGCGGCTTGACTTGCCAACACCAGCTTTTTCAGCCGCCGCATTGAGAGAAGAAACACCAATTGCCTTTGCAAGGCCATCAAGACTTACAGCACTAAATGCATCCCCCTTTGCAGTAGCAACTTCAATAATCTTATCAAGATCAGCAACAGGGACATTTGCCGCAGGATTACCACCCTGAGCATAGAATGTGGGAACATTGATTTTTGCAAGACCTTTTTCTTTGATGCCCTTCATCTGTTCCTCTGTATAAATTGCATAGTAGTTAGGACCAGCCTTCCAGCTGTCAAAGGCAATAAGCTTTCCTACCTGATCATTAAAGTATGCGCCTTTTCCGTCTACAAGCAAAGTATTCTTATCAAGTACCATACTGGTAAGAATTGCCTTTTGATCTTTCGTAAGCTCATCAGTGCGGATAATGTTTTCAAGGTGTGCAATATGGGCTACAGGAGCAACATCCGGATTGTACAGAGCTGCACCAAGAGCCTGAGCCATCTTAATACCAGCACCGTCACACTGAGTAAGCGCTCTCGTATGCCATACACCACCAAGATATTTTTTACTCATTTCAGGATCACCGATAAAGCCACCAGTAGCCAGGATAACAGTTTTTCCGTAAATCTCGTATGTAGTACCATCATAGTACGTTGCTTTTACACCAGTAATTTTACCACTCTTGTCTGTAATGAGAGAATTTGCAGTAAGTTCAAGCATGTAGGTATTTTTGCTGTTACGCTTCATTGCTGCATTCAAAGAGTTTACATAACCGATATCTTTATTTTTACCCATCTTGTCGGTATAAGCAGTCCATACTTTCCATGGATGTGGATTAAAGAAAGCTTTGAGTGTATCACCAAACTTAAAATCATAGTTTTTTTCAAGCCAATCAAGAACACCGCCAGACTCCTTAACCATAAGGCTTACCATTTCTTTTTTTGCCTTGCCATCAGTATATTCCATCCAGTCGTCAATAAGCTCATCTTCTTCAACAAATTTACCACCGTTAGCTGCAACACGACTTGGTGGGTTAATTGCCATAGGACCAGAAGTATTAGTAGAGTTACCACCGATTTTTGCAGCCTTCTCAATACCAAATACCGAGGCCCCCTGTTCAGCAGCCCCCAGATATGCGGTGAGACCAGAACCTCCAAGACCTACAACGATTACGTCATAGCCTTCAATCTTTTTTGTTTTATTTACTTTCTTTACAGGTACATACCATGCATCTGGGGTACCTCCAGCCTGCGTAATAGCATCTGCAACAATAGTTTTTACTGCAGAAGAAGAAACCGTTGCACCAGTAATTGCATCAGTCGCAAGACTCTGAGATTTTAAAAGACGAGGAATAAAGTTATCTTTTACTGTTGCAAATATTGCATCAGAGCTGCCAGATTCTTTTACTGCAATTTCGGTAATTGCGTTATTTTTAAAGGTAACGGACAAAGTCATCAGTTCTGTTACGTTATAAGAAGGAGCCGAAGCCGTATATGTGCCATCTTTTACGTTCTTAGTCAGCTTACCAGAGCTTTTGTTGCCAGCAGCTTTTTTTACAGCCTCAACCAGAGCGATACGTACCGCTTTTGAGGTAACAGACGCACCACTCACTGTATCCAGCTTGTCTACAGAAAAGTTCTGTACCTGAGTGTTTTTTAAATTCTTAAACAGTCTGCTGTTGTATTCTGCAATAGCATGACCACCGATGGCTGCAGTTTCTTTATTTCCCTCTGCCTTAATGTCAGTAATTGTTCCATCATTAACCAGTACGGTAACAGTTACCGGTCCGCCAAAACCAGTAGCACTGGAAGTAAATGTTCCATTGTTTTTTGCACTTACCAGCAGCATCAGGGCTGCAAGTATTGCTCCTGCGATTTTTAATTTTTTTAACATATACATATACCTCTTCTCATCCACATCATTACTGTGGATGAGAATTTTATTGTATACTCTCCGGAACAATAAGAAAAGCAAAAAAATCAAAACTGAGGCAAATGAGGACGCAGCTCATCAAACCAGAATGTATCATCTATTTTTTTATTACCAGCGGTATACCCTATTTTACGATCAGCACGAATTGCTTCACCATGAAAATCACTTCCTGCAGTAATAAAAAAACCAAGTCGCCGTGCCATTTCATCAAGTCGATAGCAATCTGTTACTCGAGCACCAGGATGCCATGCTTCAAGTCCTTCAACCCCACGTTCTTTAATCGATGTCAACACAGGTTCAATCTTGCCCCAAGAGACATACAATGATAAAGGATGTGCAATCACAGGAACTCCACCAGAGTCTTTTATAGCAGTAATAGCACCATCCAAATCAGCACCAACCCGTTCTACATACCAAGGGCGCCCTTTAGCCAAATACTTATCAAATGCCAGCTGCCGCGTCTTAACGATACCGCGCGCAACCATAAATCCAGCAAAATGGGGACGTCCCAATGTCTGATTAGGATACATAGCTTCGATCTCTTCCAAGGACACAGAAAAACCGTTTTGCCTCATTTTCTCAACCATCTGTTCATTTCTTTTCTTACGTTCTTGTTGAAGATTGTCGATAATTGATTGTAGATTTTGCGAAATACTTCGCAAGCCATGCCCCAATAGATGAAATTCACCCGTAGGCCACTGGATATTTATTTCAATACCAGGGACCAACAGAATTCCTCTAGCGTCTGCAGCTTTTTTTGCTTCTGCCAAACCAGCAACTGTATCATGATCGGTTATCGCCAGTACTGAGACCGAAGCATCTGCAGCTCGGGAAACAAGTTCGGACGGAGTATATTGACCATCCGAAGCAGTGGAATGAGTATGCAAATCAATCATATAATTAGAATAGCATATTTTAAAGTTTTGTGATATTCTATCATAAGGGAGTCTTAAGGAGAAGGTATGCCTAAGGTTGTGCAATATACAAAAGGTTCAATTATTTACTTTACTGGTGATAAGGATGACAGAATTTATATTCTACAATCTGGACACATTGTTTTAACTTCTATCGATATAGAAACAAATGCTCCCATATCTGAACAAACCGCCCAAGGAGAATTCTTTGGCGTAAAATCAGCCCTAGGACATTTTCCAAGACAAGAAACCGCAACTGCCATCACCGATTGTGTCATCATTGTTATGCCTGCATCGGAATTTGAATCCATATTTATTACAAACCAGCAGATCATATACAAAATGTTACGGGTTTTTTCAGGGCAGCTACGAAAAGTTCATCGCAAAATTGCATCCCTATTACATACAAAAGGTGAGGCAGATCCTCAGACTGGCATGCTCATATTGGCAAAGTCATTTTATGATGATGAACAATATCGCTCTTGCTGTGATGTATGTCTCAAATTGCTCTTGCGCTTTCCAAACACGCCTAATAAGGCAGAAGCTACAAAGTTATATAACGATGCTAAGCTTCACCATGATAAATTGCAAAAACGAGGAGAGGTTGCTCCTGACATGGCAATACCAACCACAGGCATCATGAAGCAATTCACCCTACCAGCCTTTGATCGCTTTGCAAAGACTTATGAGCCAGGTCAAGTCATCATATCTGAATTTGAACCAGGTGATTGTTTTTATCTGATACAAGCAGGTGAAGTGCAGCTCATAAAGAGCGTCAATGGCTCAAAAAAGAATCTTGACATCCTAAAACCTGGTGATTTTTTTGGTGAAATGGCCATTCTTGATAACTCACCGCGATCTGCAACCTGTATGGCAATAGGCAAAGTAAAGTGTCTGGAGTTTAACAAAGAAAACTTCCAGCTACTGATCATGAACAATCCGCAAATTGCCCTTATATTGTTAAAGATGTTCTGCAAACGTATTTATGATCAGCAGCGTCGTTTGCATATTCTTGTTTTAAAAGATAATCAGGCTCGTGTTGGGGATGTATTCCTCTTGTTTGATGAAATGAATCAAACACAAAATCCACCAAACCACAGCCGCAAATTTAATTTGACAATTTCTGATGTTGCAAGCTGGGCAGGTCTATCACCAGAAGATACAAAGAATGAAATCAATCATTTTGTCGAAAAGAATAAACTTGATGTATATGATAACTACATGTTTATCCATGACATTGAAGAAATTCGAAGAATTGTCGAAACCCGTTCTGCAATAAAATACTAAAGTCTGACTGACTCTAAAACAAAAAAGCCACTACTTCACTATGAAGCGTGGCTTTTTTTACGTATATAGAGCCGACTGTCGGACTTGAACCAACCACCTATACGTTACGAGGGTATTGCTCTACCAGATGAGCTAAGTCGGCATTTTTTGTACATTGATTTTATAAAATTTAACAGCTGTTGGTCAATCCTCTTTTAGCATAAAGTCATAGGACATATCAGAGGCTGCCCAAAATTGGGCAGCCTCATTTTTTATGCTTTTTCAGGAGCAGTATGCTTTACATGCAATAGTTCATGTGACTTATGAGACAAGGGTTTTTCCAGATAGTCTTTATAACAGCGGATAATCTCAGGATTTTCATGCGAAAATCTAATCTTATTGTGTTTATCCAAATCATAAAGATATGTAGTCCTTGCCTTAAGATCCGCATGACCATCATGAATCGGCTGACCACCACCATTAATGCACCCACCAGGACAAGCCATAACTTCAACAAAGTCATAGTCGCAGGTACCTTTTTTGACACTTTCCATAATCTTTCGTGCATTACCAAGACTACTTGCAACAGCAACCTTTATCTTATTGCCCTTAAGATCAAGCTCAGCTTCTTTTATGCCGTCAAGCCCTCGGGTAAATGCAAACGCATCCGGATCAGGATTTTTTCCGACAACAATGCTATACGCCGTTCGCAAAGCAGCTTCCATAACACCACCAGTCGCACCAAAAATAACAGCAGCGCCAGAGGACTCACCAAGCGGTTTATCAAAATCTGATTCTTTTTCCATCTCAGGTTTGATATAAAAAGCTTTAAGCAAACGGTCAACTTCGCGAGTTGTAAGAACGACATCAACATCTTTTCCTGTCTTGCAGGAATCCATGCCCTCAAGCCCAATTTCACGCTTTTTAGAGACACAAGGCATAAAGGAAATAACAAAGAGTTTAGAAGGATCAACATTCAAGATCTTTGCATAATAAGACTTTGTTATTGCACCAAACATCTGCTGAGGAGACTTTGCTGATGACAAGCATGAAAGATATTCCGGATACTCTGTCTTCATAAAACTGACCCATCCAGGGCAGCAAGAAGTAAACATTGGAGTCTTTGTCTTTTTAATCTCGGGCAAGCGCTCCAAAAATTCATTACCTTCTTCCATAATAGTAAGGTCAGCAGTAAAGTTGGTATCAAAAATGTAGTCAAACCCTATTTTTCGTAAACATCCTACTAGTTTCTTTTCTGTTGCCACATCGTTTGTCAGTCCGAATGCCTCACCCCAAGCGGCTCGGACCGCAGGAGCAATCTGTACCACAGTCAACAAATCAGGATTTTCGACAGCTTCCAAAACCTTATCTACATCATCGCGTTCTCGTAATGCACCTACAGGGCAGTTTACGATACACTGTCCACACAAAGAACAATCTGATGTTTCTATCTTTTTGTCATGGTTGACATTAACCGTTGTACGAGAACCTGTATTAACGACATCCCAAATATGCAATGTCTGAATCTTGTCACAGATCTGTACACAACGCATACACTTTATACATTTTGTCGTATCACGGATAAGCGGAAAGTTTTTGTTAATCTCCGTTACTTCTGGCTGCACTTTGTAAGGCACATCAACAATATTCAAATCCTGAGCAATCTGTTGGAGAGAACAGCTTCCGTGCCGTACACAGGTAGCACAATTATAGTTATGCTCAGAAAGAATCAACTTTACGTTTGTCTCTCGTACAAGACGGGCTTTACGACTATGAGTAAAGATTTTCATTCCTTCTTCAACAGGACTATTACAGGCTGTTACACAACGATCCATACCTTCAACTTCAACGACACATACGCGACACGCTGCAATTTCATTTATATCTTTTAAAAAGCACAATGTCGGAATATTAATGCCTATTTTTTTAGCTGCTTCCAAAATAGTAGTTCCTTCAGGAACGGAAACAGATTGATTATTAATTTGTAGTGTTACCATCGGTCGTTTCTTCCTCCTCTGAATGAACCATAGCCAAAATGATCACAGCGCAAACATCTTCCAGCTTCTTGACAGGCTTCTTCTTTTGTCATCGACAGTTCAATCGGTTTAAAGTCTTTTTTACGTTCTCCTGCCTCGCGGAATGCAAGCTCTATGCGTCCACACGGATGTTTATCAGAATAATGAGGGAACGGAATCTCTACCTCATTCTTAATTTCGTGGTTAAATCCCAGATACTCATCAATATTTGCAGCAGCGACTTTACCAGCAGCGATAGCTCTGATGACAGTAGCAGGACCTGTTACACAATCACCACCAGCAAAAATACCAGGGAAGTCCTTAATTGCTGATGACCCAAGAGCATCAATTGCACCACGTTTTACAGTAATTCCATACTGCTCAAACGGTTTTGAGACTATACCCTGACCGATCGAAACCAAAATCATGTCGCACTTGATTGTTTTTTCAGGTAAATCAGCATTGACAGGAGCTGGGCGTCCACGCTCAACCTTGCTTATCATTTGAGGTTGAACAACAAGTCCCGTTACCTTGTTATCTTTATCCATTTCGATTTTTACTGGTGCCATCAGTTCGACTACTTCGCAACCTTCTGCCTCTGCTCCCTCAACTTCTTCTTTAAGCGCTGTCATATCCCCTTTACGTCTTCGATAAACAATGCTTACTTTTTCAGCTCCAAGACGTACAGAAGATCGTGCAACGTCCATAGCAACGTTACCACCACCAACAACTACAATCCTTTTGCCGGTAAAATCAGGCATGTCACCATCACCGATTTTACGGAGCATTTCAACAGCTGACATAACGCCACTTGCTTTATCTTCGTTTTCAAGTCCGAGCTTTTTGTCAGTATGAGCACCAATGGCGATATAGACTGCATCATATTTAGAGGCAACTTCTTTTAAGGTATCAGAGTCAACGCTGGTTTCACGTTTTACTTCGATTCCTGTTGAAAGAATCGCTTCAATATCTCTGTCGAGTATCTCACGCGGAAGACGATAATTAGGAATACCATACCGCAACATACCGCCAAGACGTTTACGCTGCTCGTAAATAGTAACTTTATGTCCCATAAGAGACAAATAATATGCTGCCGAAAGACCACCTGGTCCGCCACCGATGACAGCAACTGTTTTTCCAGTTGACTTTTCACATTTTGGTACAGGTACTACTCCTGCATTATCAATTGCCATTCGTTTTAAACCACGAATGTTTACAGGAGCATCTATCATTGTCCGTTTACATCGGTTTTCGCACGGATGCTCACAAATAAGCGCACACACAGAAGGCATTGGATTATCTTTTCGGATAACTTTAATAGCATCTGCATAGCGTCCTTCTGCAACAAGAGCAATATATCCCGGTATATCAACTCCTGCAGGGCACAAATTAACACATGGTACCGGCTGATTACTGTTACAAGTACAATGCTGATATTTTACATGTGACTCAAAATCGTCTTTACAGTGATCAACACAATTCAAGACCGCTCTCGCTGCCTCAAATCCAATAGCACAGTCTGCACTTTCATAGATACATTCTGCCGTATGCCGTATCAGACGGAGTGTTTCTTCAGATGCTTTACCGTTCAAAACATCTTCAAGCATGTTTGAAACCTGAGCCAGACCTATTCGGCATGGAACACACTTTCCACACGATTGGGCAAGGCACATTTTTACAAATGAATTGATCAAATCAACGTAACATAATCCTGGCGGACTGGCCACAATCCTCCGCTCGAGGTCACTATACAATGCTTCGATCGCGACTTGCGCCTGATTTTTAGTAACGATACTCAGCCTACTCATAAAACAAGCCCCCTCTTTCTATAAATACATTTATTGTACACCGACTACCCCAAAAAAGCGAATGTAAAAAAAGTATTTTTAATAGTTTCCGTGCAAAAACTCCCCCAAAAAACTTGCCTATATAATTTTTATCAGTTATATTATATTTTATACAAACATATTTTTAACAATAAAGAGGAGATACTTATGTCGGACATGCAGAAAGTGTATGACTTTTTAAAAGAAGCCCAGGTTTACTATTTAGCAACAGTAGAGGACAACAAACCTCACGTACGACCTTTTGGTACTGTTAATATCTTTGAAAACAAACTCTATATCCAAACAGGTCACGCAAAGGCAGTTGCAAAACAGATCGCTGCAAATCCAAATGTGGAACTCACCGCTTTTAATGGCAAACAATGGATTCGTTTAAGCGGACAACTTGTTGATGACACTAGAGTTGAAGCAAAAAAAGACATGCTCGAGCACTATCCAAACTTACAGTCAATGTACAGTGCAGAAGATGAGAACACTGCTGTATTCTATTTTAAGAATGCCACTGCAACTATAGAATCCTTTACAAGTCCTAAAGAAATAATTACATTTTAATACATAACTATTTCAAATAGGAGTGTATATGCTTAAATGTTTTTTATTAGGAATATCTGTACTAGTGATGTCTACAGTAACAGTCAGTGCCAAACCAACACCCATTGATATTGCCGCTGATGCTGACAAAGTGATTTATCCAGAGTGTACAGAGGCACCAAATGCCCATGTATTTAGAATAACAAGCAAACGTATAGAAGATAATATCATTTTTAGAAATAAATCTTCTCACTCCAATTTTGATATACGTGTATATGCCTTTGAAAAAGGCAAAAAATGGGTTATTGCCGCTCAAGGACATCTCAAAGACGTTGGTGATAGAGATACCTCTGATGACTATGAGGAGCAATTTAACAAAGCTCAGTTTTATGCTATTGTTCCATTAAATACTGATGTTCAGTTCAAGTATGAAATGTACGAAGAACATCATGATTTAAACATAAATATTCTTGATAACTAAATTTATTAAAGGAGTTATTATGAAACTGAAAAACAGCATCGCACCACTTATTCCGATAGCAGTTTTGCTACTCATTGTCGTCGTAATCTTTTCCAACGCAGTTACCGTTGTTGCACCAAATGAACGAGGTGTTATTGTCGAGTTAGGTAAAATAAAGGAAGGGGTTATCCAACCAGGTGTAAAAGTACATGTTCCTTTTATTTCACAAGTCCGCAAGTTTAGACTTGAACCAAAAACCTATGAGGTGACATTCACCGTCGGTGGTGATGGAGCCATTACCAAAGATATGCAGACTGTCGGAGCAACCGTTGCAGTCCGTTATATTTATGATGAAACCCGTATCATGGACATCGTTACCCGATACTATAACGACAGCATCATACAGGGAGCAATGAAAGACAACGTAAAAGCCTCGTTAAAAGAAACAACCGGTAAATATAGCATCTACGAGCTTGTCGAGCAGCAAAACAAAATCACCAATGAGGTTGCAAACGCCATGCTTACCCGAATGGCAGATTATCCAATAGCCATCAGCCAGACTACCATCACCAACTGGGACTGGTCTGATGACTTTGACCGCCAGATCAAAGAGACTGCAAATCGTACTCAGCAGGTACGTCAGGCAGAGCAGGAAGCAAACATTGCAGCAGCTCAAGCTCAAAAGCTGGTAAAAGAAGCAGAAGCAAAAAAACAGGCAGCAGAACTTGATGCTCAGGCTGCTGTCGCACGAGCTCAAGGTGAAGCTGATGCCGAAAAAATTAAAGCTGATGCTCAGGCATATACAAACCGCAAAATTTCTGAAAACTACAATGTTATGAAGGCACAGTGGGATTACGAGATTAACCTGGAACGTGCAAAACGCTGGAATGGTAAAGAAGTTCCAGAGGCAGCATATGTCGTACCAGGAACAGGAGCCGTTGTTCCTCTCACTACAAAACAGTAATACAAGTATCAAGGAAGTCTGTTTCAAAATGCTTTAGAATTCTGAAACAGACTTCCTTTTTTTATTTCTCCGTATTGAAACGAATGCTTCAAAAGGATACGATACTACCATTATTAATGGTAATCCTGCCATAGCTTACGTACAAAACGGAGAGATCCCATGAAAAAAATCATCAGTGGAAAAGTCAGAGAAGTATATGATGTCGAAAACGGCACCATGGTAATCGTTACTACAGATCGCATTTCAGCATTTGATGTTATTCTGCCTACTATGATTACTGACAAAGGTAAAGTTTTAAATGCCTTATCAAACTTTTGGTTTGACTATACTAAAGATATCGTAAAAAACCACATGATATCATCAAATCTCAGCGACATGCCCGCAGAGTTTCAAAAACCTGAATATGAAGGTCGTACCATACTGGTAAAAAAGCTCAAGATGCTCCCTTATGAAATCATCGTCCGTGGATATATGTTTGGCAGCATGTACGAAGCAGTACAGGCAGGTAAAGTACCAGAGGGCATCACATTCAATCGCAGCTATCAACTTGCAGAAAAACTGGACACTCCTATTGTTACCCCATCCACAAAGGCAAAAGAGGGGCATGATATCAACGTATCCTTAGACTACATGAAAAAGGACATCGGTGAAGCACTGGCAACAAAGATCGAAAAGACTGCCATTGCAATCTACAACAAGTGTTACGAGCATGCCTATAAAAATGGTATTATCATCGCTGATACCAAGTTTGAGTTTGGTTTAGATGAAAATGGAGAGCTTATCTTAGGTGATGAAGTACTTACTCCTGACTCAAGCCGTTTCTGGAATAAAGATACCTACACTATTGGTACTTCTCCAAATAGCTATGACAAGCAGTTTATCCGAGACTGGCTCAAGCAAAACAATCTTGCAGGTGACCCATCAATTAAGAGCATACCTGCAGAAGTAGTACAAAAAACAAGTGACATATACCATGAGTGTCAAAAGCGTATCTGTGGAACTGCCCGCAACTAATAGCTTTTAACACTCATATACCATCACGAGTTAGCAAGATACCCCGAAATGTCACTTTCGTGCATTGTCCGGGGTATTATTTTCACAGCTGCCATGCGACAGATTATAAAATACGTTTACTGATTTACCGTACTGTCGGTAAGGTAGCCAGCAAAGCACCAACCTTCTTTGCCACCATCGGCATGAATCTTTACCCACACAGAAGATATGCCATCAATTGTCGTTTTTTCGCCAACTTCAAGAACGGTGGCAGCATTATCTATATACAATACTCCCACTTTTTCTGCATTAAGTGATGGTGCAGATCGTATTTTGAGATTATCTGCTGCAAAGTATGACTGTCCAACAAAACGCTCCTGATCAACTATCTCCCACCCGTCAAGCATAATACCTGGAGAGTCAGGCTGTGTTGAGTCATAGTAATGATAATAGATGATAAGCGGAGCAAACAATGGTACAGTACTATTCTGCATTTCTTCGCAAAGCCATATTCCTACCATATTGGTACAATCTGCAAACACATTAAAAAAGATTTCACCATTTTCGATAAGATGGCATTTGCTCTTAAAAAAGACCGTA
This sequence comes from Treponema sp., assembly GCA_024695475.1. Classification (GTDB taxonomy): domain Bacteria; phylum Spirochaetota; class Spirochaetia; order Treponematales; family Treponemataceae; genus Treponema_D. The sequence goes on along the minus strand of JAILIC010000087.1, from coordinate 68,520 downwards.
TTATAAAGTTCTGACTGTGTACCTTTAGCAACAGAAGCTGCAACCGTTTTATCAGCTTCCTGTAAAGATACTTCCTTATACTTACTCTTATCAAATCCCTGTACAGACTTACTTTTCACCGCCTTTAGAGGTGTTTTTGCTACCAGAGGAGTTAAACGAGTACGTACGACACGGAATCCTACATGATCACTATCAGTGGGAGACAAAGAAACGCGCATTGCAACACGACAGCCCAGCGCACTAGAAAAACAGCTGCCACCACGAACAACGTAATTATCAGCATTCAAAGCTCCTGTAGGATTTGTCTGAGACTCTGCCGTGTATGCAGCATAACCATCCCAGCACCATTCATGAACATTACCGCTCATATCATACAGGCCCAGTGCATTTGACTCTTTTGTCATTACTTCATGTGTCTGGTCATCACTATTATCGTAATGCCAAGCAACCTCATCTATATCATTGCCTCCGCTATAGTTACTGGCAGCGTTTTTTTTGCCACCTTTTGCCGCATATTCCCATTCAGCTTCGGTAGGCAACCGATAGCCATCAGATGCAAAATCACACGTATAAGTACCATCAGCCTTTTTTTTATAGCAAGGTGTAAAGCCTTCAGCTACACTCCGTTTATTACAATACTCAACCGCATTATACCATGTTACACAATCTACAGGCTGACTTCCACCCGTAAAAAAACTCGGGTTTTCACCCATGACAGACTGGTACTCCATCTGTGTAACTTCGTGGACACACATAAAAAAACTAGAAAGAGTTACGTTGTGTACAGGTGCCGCTCCAAAATCATCTTTGACATTGCTCCCCATGCGAAACGTTCCACCTTCTACAAACACAAACTCTTTAGATATAGACTGTGCATGCAATACCACAAGCGCACACAGCAACATACATGCAGTCATATATTTTTTCATAATAGTGACCTCTTCATGGAATATACCATATTGCTCGTACGCTGTCACCAATATACCTCTACGTATATACTTGTATTATATTGGTAATTTTTGCTATATATAGTAATAGAAAACAAACACAAAAAACAGTTACAGGAACAGTACTATGAAAAAATTATTAGCCATACTTACCATACTCTTTGCAGTAAGTACCGCATTTGCTGATATGAGCCGCTTTTATGAAAACGGCAAAGTGATAGACACAATGTATGTTGATTCCCATGAGGGACTTCGCGTACGGGATAAGCCGTCTTTACAGTCAAACCGCATCTGCGGACTTCCCCACCGCTTTCCTGTCAAAGTAGTCGCAATTGGCAAAGAACAGACTATTGATGGCATTACCGCCCCTTGGGTCGAAATCTTAATTCCTCGATATGAGTGGAGAACCGGCACACCTGAATATGGTTGGCTCTTTGGAGGGTACCTGTCAAACACATTGCCAGAGTTTCAATCTCCGCAGACAGCTGAGGAACTGCAGCGGTATCTGGAAAGCAGCTATTGGCATTTTGTTTGGGAAGGTGGCGGTGACATCATTGAAGATGATGTACTTTTTATAAGAGGAAATGTAGTCATTTTGAACGAAAGCAACTATCATGCCACCTTTTTTGATGAGGCCGTTACGTGGTATGACATAAAAGATCCAAGCATACTCTCATTTAATCAGGAATATACGCAAAAATATCGCGGCGAGTGGATTCCCCTCCTACCAAGAAGCGACGTAAAGTTTAGTTTTCAAGATGTGTACTTTTATGCTGATGACTGGCGTACTTTTTGCAATAATGACTACCTATGGGATTTTGGAGCCGTTGTTACCTATCCAGAAGCAATGGGCTCTTATCTATTCCAAAATAAGCGATGTTATGCGCTTTATGATGGGGACTACACGATAATCCATTATTACATTAGACATAATTACTCTAGTGATTCGATAATCGACATGGCTATTGAATCAGGCATTTCTGCCAAAGGTACAAAATACGAAAAACAGTATCATGACTATTGGGATCCAATCATGGCACTGCATCAGAAAAAAATAAGCGAAATGTATTAAACAAATCAGCCGTTTTCTGTGTAAAAGCCTGCATCGTCATCACCCTAACTAGTCTCGTGCCTCAATCCTAATAACAGGCTTCGATTTGATGAAACTTTGTAGGTGGGTGGAGATCAACGTTTTACACACATGACTTTGCGGGTCTCGTCAATATCAGGACCAACAACACGGATAAAATACAGACCGCGTGCCACTTTATTGCCAGCATTGTTGCGGCCATTCCAGCTAAAGCGGTGAGTTCCTGTTCCAGCCTGTCCATGATGCAAATAGGTAATAACGTTACCGTCCAAAGTCATTACGATAACCGATAATGGTCCTCGAGCGTTTTGCTCAACCTCAACAATGACGTTTTCGCCCTGATTTACATCGATGACATTGTTAAAAATCGACACACCGCCTCGCTGCTTTATCTTACCCTTGAGGCGGAACGACCATAAATCAAGACTGGTAATATCAGAAGCATCTGCCAATCGCAATGCGTACAGAGGAGCCGTTGCTCCATCATGAAAGCGATTTATTTGTATTTGATTACCACTGGAGTCCAAAACCTCAAACAAGAATGTTATCTGATCACCCGATGCCCACGATACATACTGGCTGTCGGTAGTTACTGGCAAATCAAACTTAACAGATGATGCAGCAGGTCTATTTGCTTCATCAACGGTAATATAACTACTATTATTAGCGGTTGTGGCTATCGTACCATCTTTATTTTTAAATGCCAGCGGAATCCAAGCACGGCAATCATACCCTGCAAACTCACCATAGATTTTACAAACAGAGGCTGGATCGGGATCTTTATCAAGAAATAATCGCGCCTTGTATCCGCCAGAGACAAAGCCATCATCAAAGTTGGCGACTATCGTAATATCGTTGTCGGCATGTAAGGTACCATAGTTTTGTTGACCAGCACTCCAATCATGTACTGCATAGCTACCTTCGCTATACAAGTCAGCTCCCTCATTAATAAAACTACCATCATAGGCATACGAAGGTTTTATGACATTAATGGCAAAATCTGACAGAATATGCATAGATTGAGGCTTCATAGAAACACCAAGCTTATCCTGTACGTACGTGACATCTCCCGACTCTCCGGTCATTATATTATAATATGAAGTTGAAGTCTCATTTACACAAACAAAGAGTGCTCCCGAAGCAATATCAGCAAAAGTGACATCGCGATTTAAAGTGAGCACAAGCCCCGAAGCCATTATATTAGAAAAGGCAAGTGTTGCCGGCACACTTGTATCTATTAATATAGAAGAACTCGCTGTACCACTCGTATCGGTAATACTAAACGACTTAGGAATTTCTGTTAATGCATTAACAGTAGCAGCGTCAGTCGTAGCATCACTATACAGCGTCAGTGTACCAGTATTAATTTCATGGCTGACAACAACAAGCAATTTTCTTTGTCCCACAGGAGCCATGCACATGATAAACTGAGGCCAGCCGTTAGGAATAAACTTCCAATGCTGCATCTCATCAAATTTTTCATAGGTACCATCAGAAAACTTAGAATAATACGCAGTATAATCTTGAGAAATAACAGGTCCATCAGCCTCAACTACTAAATAACGTCCATTAGACTGCCCCGAAGTCCCCAAGACAAAAGAGCCTGCGTCAGCACCAGAATGAGTTATAGTCAGCGGGCTACTGATGTCTGTACCCTGTAATGTCATAGTGCCTGCAACAGTAACTTTATCATTTACTGTCAAGGTTTTACCGCCAAGTCCTGTAGCTGTCAAGGTCTGCACCGTACACTCACTATCAAAGGTAAATGAACCTTGCAGTGTAAGATTTCCATAACTGGTCCAAATATCATTCGATGCACCATCGCAGTCATACTTCATACTACTAGAAGAATTCGATGTAACACTTGCAGCCGACCAGTCTACAGAGGCACTGTTTACAACAATAGCACCCTGATTAAGAATTATGCAGGTGGAACTACCAACAGTCGCACCTGACAAAGCTTTCAATGTACCGCCAGATAAGATGGTCAAAGTACCATTAACCACAACAGTATGACTAACTTCAAACGTGGTACCGCTTACCAATGTCAAGTTATAATAGTCATCATCCCAGATGACATTACTTGCACTTGATCCTGTATAGATAATAGAGCTATTTGTCTCTGAAGTTTTTGTACCATATGAAAAAGTCTCACTGCCACCAAACTTTACCGCTCCGTTATTGGTAAACGTATCACCGCTAAAAGTAGTACTGCCTGTACTTGTTATTATACCAGTATTAGTAATTGTAATTACAGCTACCGCACCTCCAGTTACATCTACACTACCGGAATTGGTAAGCGTTTGTAATGTCAGCGTTCCGGTATTTGTAATAGTACCGGGATTAATGCAGGTTGTGGTTGAGGCAGTTATAGTACCGCTATTGTCGATAGTACCAAGATTGAGGACCGTCCCTGAAGAGGTAAAAGTAACACCACCAGAAACGGTTAGCGTTGCACCTTCTTTTATATACAGATTAGGAATAGAACCTGTCAATGGTTCTGACACCACAGGTGAATATGTAGTACCAGAGGGAATGATAACAGAGGTCGTACTGTCTGCTCCAGGAATAGTACCTTTACTCCAGTTAGCAACCTCCATCCAATTGGTATCAGTTGTTCCAAGCCACGTATTGGTAGTACTTGAATCACTTATGACAGTCAGTGATGAATCATTAAAAATATCAGAATCCGTGTAACCATAACCACATGTTCCATCTAAAACAAGAACTCCCGTACCACCTATAGAAAGAGAACCACTGTTGGTATTAAAAAAATACGTACCAATTATAGTACAGTGCGCATCATTTATAGTTAAAGAACAGTCAGCGACATTAGTGCAGTCAAATGTTTTCGTGATAATGACCGTGCCACCACCAGTAAGAACCAGTTTTCCGTTGTTGTTACCATTCCATTCTCTATCACCTAAAATCAGCTCACCTACAGAAAGCGTGTGACCACTTAAATCAATGGTAACCTCATTTGTACCTTGGATAAATAGTTCGCCTATAGTAACATCATTTTGCAATGTAATCGTTGTACCCGATTCAGCATTAATCACATTTGCAGAATGACTGCTTGTACTTGGATATCCTGAATCACCCCAATTTGCAGCTACATCAAAATTGCCACTCGTACTACCTGTCCAATAATACTTCGTATATTCCGCCCCAAAAGCACAGGCACCATACACAAAGAGAAAACATAATACCAGACAACAGCGTTTAAAGGGCAGTAAAAAGCGATTCATATCAACAGTATATTATACCATATTATAATGCTCGTATAAAAGTTTGTTATTGCCGTAACCCTGCATTTATTACTATATTTAAATTAAGTATAATAAGGTCTTATATTTTAAAATAAGGTGGAGGCATTATGATAGAAGTTTCGCACGTATCCCGACTATTTGGGACCTTTCGTGCAGTAAATGACGTCAGTTTTTCAATTCCCACAGGTCAAATTGTCGGTCTGCTCGGTCCTAATGGGGCAGGTAAATCTACAACCATGCGTATGGTTACCGGTTTTTTACAGCCAAGCAGCGGTACCATTAAAATCGATGGTATCGATATAACACAAAATCCTGTAGATGCAAAGCGTAAAATCGGTTATATGCCGGAGTCAGCACCACTGTATTCTGACATGATTGTCGAAGATTATTTGTATTACATTGCACGCATGCAGGGCGTTGATCCAGAAACTCGAGTACCAGAACTCTGTACCACCTGCGGTCTTAAAGAAGTTATGCACAAAAATATCAGCGAGCTATCTCGTGGTTACCGCCAGAGGGTCGGTCTTGCTCATGCGTTGATGCATAATCCAGAAATATTGATTCTTGATGAGCCAACCAGTGGTCTTGATCCAAACCAGATCGAAGACGTACGCAACCTGATAAAAGAAATTGGTAAAACACGTACCGTCATCATATCCACCCATATTTTGGGTGAAGTCGAAATGCTCTGTAATCGTGTCATTATCATCTCACAAGGAAAAGTCGTTGCCGACAGCCCGACTGCAGAATTGAGAGAACGCTATGGTCACTCTCTGGCTTTGCAAATTACTGTCGGAGGATGTTCTTCCACTGAATTGTTACAGGCGCTCAACACCTTGCAAAATGCTGCAGGTGCTTCTGCAATGACTCCAGAGCCTATCAAGGGTGAGTCACAATTAGCAGGTGCTGTTGTTTCTGTAAAAGACAATGAAGAGCTTCGCCCTGCTTTATTCAAGCTTATCGTAGATAAAGGCTGGACGCTTTATGAGCTTACACCTCAGCGCAACAGTCTTGAAGATGTATTCCATATACTTACTACTCAGGAGGCATAAACACTATGACCGATTCTACAAAACAAACAAAGACCAGCTCTCCTGTTTTTGTCATCATGAAGCGAGAACTGGCTGCATATTTTACCAGTCCAATTGCCTATATCGTTACTGCATTGTTTTTGATTTTTTCTGGATTTTTGTTTTTTTCTACATTCTTTTTGCAGCAACGTGCAGAACTCCGTGGCTTTTTTGCCATCCTGCCAATCCTTCTGTCCTTCTTTATTCCCGCATTGACCATGCGTCTCTTTTCTGAAGAAAAACGCAGTGGCAGTCTTGAGACATTGCTTACTCTGCCGGTACTTGAAGGCCAGGTTGTCGCTGGCAAGTTTTTGGCAGCTTTTTTGACAAGTGCTGCTATGCTTGTACCAACTTTCTTCTATGTTATTACCGCTGCTCAGTTTGGTACGTTAGATGCAGGTCCCGTTATTGGCGGATACCTCGGAGCTCTCTTTTTGTGTGCTTCATATTCTGCCATTGGTATTTTTGCATCTGCCAGTACAAAAAATCAGATTATCGCATTTTTTATAGCCTTTACTATTTGTATTGTGCTTTCACTCATCAATATGTTTTTGGTATTGCTCCCACCAGTTGCCGTAAATATATTGTCATGGTTCCTTGCAGACACGCACTTTAAGTCCATTGCACGAGGAATCATTGATACTCGCGATTTGTTATATTTTATCTCACTGACTGCTATTTTCCTCGGTCTTACCGTCAAAATAGAACAAAGTGACCGGAGATAACTGATATGAAAAAAATAATTCAATGGCTAAAAAATCCAGCAAGTGACTTTGCACTCTTTGTCATTGTGCTTATCCTTGCTAATCTTGTTTGCAATAGAGCATTTTTACGTCTCGATCTGACAGCTCCTCAATCATACTCACTTTCCTCTGTAAGTAAACAGACCGTACGTACCCTTACCGAGCCTGTTACCGTACAAGTATTTTTTTCTGACGGTTTACCAGCTCCGTATAATACCGTTGACCAGTATATCAACGATATTCTCGTTGAGTACAAAGGTGCTGCAAAAGGCAAGTTTTCCTATACTTTCTTTGATATGAACAAGCAGGAAAACCGCCAGCTTGCTTCCGGTTATGGCTTAAAAGAAGTACCACTGCGCATGGTTTCTAATACAGAGATGGGGGTAAAACAGGCATGGATGGGTATTGCCATTTTATATACCGATAACATACAAATCATTGACCCGCTCACTACCGCAGACGGTTTTGAGTACAAGCTGACAACTACCATTGCCAAGATGATTTCTACATCTGATACATTGGCTTCTCTACCACAAAACGACAAACTGTCTCTTACTCTGTACTTATCAAATGAGCTCAAATCGGTAAAAGGCTTTGATCAGCTCGAGACCACGGTAAAAAAACTCTGTGACGATGTAAACAAAAAGAACAAAGATCGTCTTGTCTATAGCGAAATTGCTCCATCTGAAAGTGATATTGCAAATCTTACCACTCAATACGGTATCAAACCGATTATCTGGCAGACAAGCGACAAAACCACTCACAACAGCGTGCTCAACATGGTATTGTCATATAACGACAAATTCCTGCTTATGCCACTGGGATTACAAAAGAGCCTCTTTGGTTTTTCGTATAGCATCGTTGGCCTTGATAGTCTTGAAGACTCTATCAACAAAGGTATTCAAAGTCTTGTCTCTCATGCAACTGAAATTGGCTATATCACTGGCCATGGCGAAGCTGATATTAATGACAGCCAGAGAGGTTCCGGTACCTTTAACACTTTGGTATCCGACATGTATTCCTTTAAGGAACTCAATCTTGCCAGCGATGACATTCCGGTCAGCATGAGCATGATAGTCATAAACGGACCAAAAACAGCCTTCTCTGAAAAGGAACTCTATGCCATCGACCAATTCTTGATGCGTGGTGGCAATTTGATGTTCTTTATCGATCCTTTTGATGAAAACCAAAACCCATATACAGGTCAATCAACCTTTACACCGATAGATACCGGACTTAATCAAATTTTGACTGCCTATGGTATCACTCCTGGTACTGACTACATCATGGACGAAGTAAGCTATCGTGCTGAACAACAGGGAATGGGTATGGTTCCTTGGTATTGGGCACCAATGCTGCAAAAAAAGAGTATCAACCAAAAGAGTGTCATTTCTAAAAACTTAGGATATCTTATATTCTTACAGAATGGTTCTCTCGATGTTTCAAACGCAAAGAGTAATCCTGACCTCAAGGTTACTGAACTTGCTCAAACTTCTCCTCGTGCATGGACACAGAGCGAACATATCATGCTTAATCCTATGATGGTAACCCCGCCTTCTGACAAGTCGAAAGAAAGCGTACAAAACCTTGCAGTCCTTGTTGAAGGCAAGTTTACCAGTGCATACGAAGCCATGCCGTCTTTTGATGATGAAGACGAAGCACAGACCTTATCGGCACATGACCACCTGGCAAAGAGCATACAAAGTGGCAAGATATTTATTTCAGGTTCTTCTTTTATCACCTCTCCTGCACTTATCGACGAAAATGGACAGCAGCCAATTGCCATCTTTATTCGTAATGCCATCGACTACCTCAATGGTCAGAGTGAGTTATGTACTATGAGAACAAAAGGTCTCTCTCTTAACGGACTTGAGTTGAGCAATGTAGGTGCAATCCAGTTTGCCAAATACTTTAATGAATTTGGTCTTGGTATTATCGTAGCCCTCATAGGTTTATTTGTCTGGAAATCACGCAATGAGCGAAGAAGACAAATTCATGATCGTTACAACCCAAATGATGAGCGGGACCTGCGTACTGCTCACAAAGCGGGTACTACCAATGCTGAAAATAAAGAAGGTACAAAATGACAAAAAGAAAATCAGTACTACTTTGTGCTATAGGAATATTGCTCTGTATCTACATCGTACAATTGATACAAGCAAATAAAAGTACTATCAAGAATATGACATTAAAAGCAGAGCCTGATACCTTTACGATTACCACTGCGGACAGTACCGTTATAGTTACTAAAAAAGACGGTAATTGGTTTGTAGGGGATAAACAGTATCTAGCAAATACGACTTCTGCACAGAGCATCGCAAACAATATTACGGATATAACCGTCTTGGATGTTGTCTCATCTTCTGACAATGAGGCAACATTAGAGCGCTATGGGCTTACAAACAATGCACTTACGGTAACCGCTGCAAAAGATGGTAAAACTGTACGTACTATTACCATTGGTAAAGCATCGTCAACAACGAGTCAAACGTACATCAAGGTTGATGACAGCAAAAATATTTATCTGGTATCTGGTTCATATAACAATATCTATAACAAGACTGTTAATGAGCTTCGGAGCCGTGACTTATACTCCGTTGAGGCTGACACCATCACAGCTGTCTCGGTCGCATCGGCAAATGGCACTGCCTGGAGCATTGCAAAAAATCAAGATACCTGGAGTGTTACCTCTGGTAGTACTGGAGCTGATCCTGACAACGAAAAGCTGTCAACATTTGTTTCGTCCGTCCGTACTATGAATGTACAATCTTGGGCAGATGAGTCTGAAACACTGCCAACAGTACCATCATCTACAATTACAGTTACTACAAATGAAAAGACAATAACTGTTACCGTATATCCAGTAGAGCAAGGAGAAGAAACAAAGTATCTTGCAACTTCTTCTGAGTCTCCATATTTGTTTTACTTGTCAAAATATTATGCAGATAAGGCCATGACAAGCCTTGAACAAATACAGTAAAATGGCTATAGTATATTTATGCATCGTTGCCTTCTAAAAAGTGAAAAGTATACGATGTAGCTGAAAACAAAATATTTCAGCACAAAATAACATAGTCAAAAAAGTTTAAACAATAAAAGGCTGTTAGGATACCTAACAGCCTTTTATATTATTTCATCAATTCGGCATACTTTTGTGCCAGACGACGAGATTTTTCAGCAGCAAGCCCTCGATAACGAGCAGGATTTTCAAAGAATGTCTCTGCATCTTTAACTCCAAGTTTTTTTAGCTGCTCCGTAATCTTAGTAAACACTTCAGTGTGCTTTTTAAGTACTTCGAAGAACGTTGCACCGGTCTGCTCACATTCAAGAGTAATCTTACGAATAATTTCATGACCATTGTTTTCACCAGCTTCACCAAGGAGAATGTAAGCTGGTTCTGCAAGTACACCACCCTTTACCTTACCGCCAGCATCTTGCAATGTTTTTTCCATATTGGCGGTATCAGCCTGCAGACCGCTGACAACTTTATGCATGCGGGCAACGGCCATCGTAAAGCCAGTAAGATAATCAGTAATAAAGCGCTGGCTGGCACTATTGGTCAAGTCTCGCTGATGTTCAGAAATCTGATCCATATAGAATGTCATAACACGTGGGCACATTGCTTTCCATAATGATTTAACATGTTCACTATTCCATGGATTTCGCTTTTGAGGCATCGTACTTGATCCAACCTGTGTTGAAGAAAAGTACTCAAATACTTCGCCAATTTCGCTACGCTGAAGATTGCGCAAATCATCGGCAAGGTTTGCTATGATACCAAAAGCAACATTAATCTCAAGCAATAGGCGCAGCAGATATTCTGGTTCTACCAACTGATTTGAGTACTCACTTGGTTCCAGGCCCAAAAACGAAAGGTAGATACGCTCTAATTCCTCAGGATCTTTTACTATCATGCTCGGGCCATTGTAGGAGCCAACAGGTCCTGCAAGTTTACCTTTAAGCTGATTTGACAACTCCTCGATGCGGAGAATTGATTTGCCTAATCGGCTTACAAACTCGGCAATGGACCAACCAAAAGTAATGGGGACAGCATGCTGACCATGAGTTCTACCAACCTGAGGAGTTTCTGCCTCGCGATCTGCTATAGCACACAAATCTTTTTCCAAAGCTTTTAACTCTGGTAGTACAACTTGCTGTACTGCATCTCTCATACGCATTGATAATGCAGTATCAAGGATATCAACACTGGTAGCACCCAAATGTACCAGCGGTGCAATGTCAGCAGGTACTTTTGTTTTCATGACATTAACTAATGCACGAATATTATGCTGTGTTTTTTGTTCTTCCTGATACACTTCTTCCGGATCAATAGCCTGAGCAATAGCATCAAGTTTTTGCTCTATTTCAGGTGTAAGTGACTTGCGCACAGACAAATGAGCTTTTACCAGAGCAGCCTCAGCCTTTGCACAGGAGCGGATAGAAGCTGATTCTGAAATATAAGAGCTTAAGCCGTCAAAAACAGCTGCTTCCGAAAGTGAATAGCGATGATCAATCGCAGACAAATTGTCAAAGATATTGCGTGTTTTCATAATGAAAAAGTATTGCAGAAACAGAGATTTTTATCAATAAAAATTGACAAAATTGTAAAAAACTATAGCAACAAGTAGTACAATTATGATAGTATCACCTATCATAAAAATGAGGTGCCGGCCATCTCCGGTTTTCATGATTATGTGGGCAGAATGGTACTATTCTGGCATTTTCATCTCAATAGGTGGAAACGATTTTGACCAATCGAGAAGATTTTGTTTCCGACGGTGATTGGAAACGTTTTTTGGAGTTTTCTCAGGATTTAGAGACTCCTAACATTGTTGTCAACCTGCATACAGTAAAAAAGAATCTCATCAAGCTACGAGATTCTTTTCCTTTTGCACGTATCTATTACGCTATGAAAGCAAATCCAGGCGAACCTATTTTGCGTATGTTAATTGAGCAGGGCAGCTGCTTTGACATCGCATCACGTTACGAGCTGGATACCATCCTTTCATACGGTGTATCTCCTGATCGCCTCTCTTACGGAAACACCATCAAAAAAACAAAGGACATCGCATATTTTTATGAAAAAGGCGTGCGTATGTTTGCAACAGACAGTAAAGATGATCTGAAAAACATTGCCAAATACGCTCCTCATTCACGTGTCTATGTGCGTATTCTTTTGGAAAGCTCAACAACAGCAGACTGGCCACTTTCACGAAAGTTTGGCTGTCACCCTGATATGGCGTATGATCTGCTTGTACAGGCAAGAGACTCAGGTCTTACTCCTTATGGCATCAGTTTTCACGTTGGCAGTCAGCAGCGTGATATCGGACAATGGAACGATGCCATTGCAAAAACAAAATACCTGTTTAATTCTCTTGAAGAAGAAGAAGATATCCACCTGTCGATGATAAACATGGGTGGTGGATTTCCTGCTTCATACAAAGAGCCAACAAATGACTTACAGGAGTATGCATCCGAAATCACCCGTTATTTACATGATGACTTTGGCGAAGACATTCCAGAAATCATTTTGGAGCCAGGTCGTTCTCTTGTAGCTGACAGTGGTATTCTTACAACAGAAGTCGTACTTGTTTCTCGTAAAAATAATACTGCACTCTGTCGCTGGGTATACTGCGATGCCGGTAAATTCAACGGTCTTATCGAAACCCTCGATGAATCCATCAAGTATCCGATTGTAACCAGCAAAGACAAAGTTGGTGGCAAAGAATCGGAAGTTATCCTTGCTGGACCAACCTGTGACAGTATGGATATCATGTACGAGACAGACAAATATAAGTTGCCGACTGACTTAAAGCAGGGCGACAAGTTGTACTTTTTAAGTACCGGAGCATATACTTCTACGTATGCTTCAATTGGCTTTAATGGTTTTCCACCTATTAAGACCTACTTTATGGAATAGGATACTTAAAAGCAACAGTTTGTGCTTATGATGGTTCTTAGCAGCTCTGTATTGCATGGAGACTGTAGGTGCCATCATACAGATATTCCCATATACATTCATCAGACTGCTTGCCTAGCCAATAACGGCGGGCATAGCTGTCTGCCGTAAGACAGGCACTACTGTCTGGATAATTAAAAATCCACTGCATATCATAATTACCAAGAGCACGCTGAGACAACAGCTCTACTGTCGCTATCGTACCGGTATTGTCATACAGCTGATTGTTATACTTTTGGGCGACTTCAAGATCATCAAATAAAAACACGGACTCAAAGCGAGACGGCAACTTTGCCGAAAGTGTTCTACGACGGGACTCCCAGATATAATCAGTCATATATGATTGATCAGGACCATCGGAGTGTATCCAGGTATGAGCCTCATCTGTAAGCTTCTGATACTGCTGCATATACTCTAAAATATCTGGAATAAGTATCGACCCTGGCATAAACACACCAATGTCAGTATATTGAATTTCGAGCAATCCTGAGTTATAGGCGTTTTTTATTACGGGTATATACACCTCAGGATTTACTGCGATTGCCATTGCCTGCATAATCTTAAGGCTATGCCGCTCCGCAAAAGAATAGATATATGCCATCAATCGATACAGTTCTGATGCTCGTTTTTTTCGAGGAGAGCCCTGGGATTGTATACGACTATCAAGTTCCTTGTCTAACGGTTCATTCAATTCATTTACAATACGATAATACACAGTGTTACTCCTCTTTATGCACGATAAGCAATGTATCCATTGCATGACGAATTGCTTCGATCGATACAGAAGGCTGAGGCAAATAGTCATGCTCCAAACGTAAAAATGCTGTTCTACTTATATTATGGGCACCAAACCGAGCAAGGTTATCGGTATACACTTGTGAATCAATCAACTTACCACCACTAAGTGCAAATGCCTTTGCAAACAGTACAAATGCGCTTTTCGCAGAATTTGACGCTACGGTAAACATTGACTCCCCAAAAAACACCTGCCCTATCAATACACCATATAAGCCACCAACCAATATTCCATCATGCCATACTTCGACAGAATGTGCTATGTGCATTTGTGCCAGCTGACAATACAAGTCAATCATATTTTTACCTATCCAGGTACCCTGCTGTCCTGGACGATCCATATCTGCACAATGCTGTATAACCGATGGAAAATCAACATCGATTGTATACGTAAATGGCGTCTTTTTTATAAATTTTTCCAGGCTCTTAGGAACATGCAAATCTTGTACTGGTAATACAAAACGAGGATCAGGAGACCACCACAATACAGGTTCCCCATCGGATTCTTCATACCACGGAAAAACACCCTGCAAATATGCCGCACACACCAGTGGAACAGTTAGATCATCAGTATAGCCTAACAGTCCTTTTTGAGCTTGTTCTGGTATAACAAAGATTGGACACTCAGATATCCCTGTCAAACGCTGATACAGTACATTTAAATCAAACATCATAGGTAAATGACACAGTTTGTTTGAATTTGTTTTTCTTTGATACATGAGCCGTTACAGTACCGCCAGATGACAATATACCAAAGAGGACTTCGTCTACTAATGGAGTAGATATATATTCATCAACTACACGTGCTATATTGCGCGCTCCAAACTCTCGTGAATATCCCTTGTCTGCCAAAAAAGCCACACAATCATCGGTCAGTGACAGTACCACTTTTTTACTCTGCAAGCGTTGATTAAGACGTTGTATTTCTTTACGAACAATGGCATGGATAATTGGTTTTTCGAGATGCCCAAAGGGAATAATACCATCCAATCTATTACGAAACTCTGGTGAAAAAGTCTTTTGAACTGCTTCTTTTAATGTCGAAGCATCATCACCACTGGTAGATTCCCCAAAACCGATACCTGGTTTTTCCATATCACGAGCACCCGCATTACTGGTCATAATGATTATGCAGTTTCTAAAATCAGCTTTACGTCCCTGGTTATCAGTAAGTTGGCCATAATCTAATACCTGCAATAAAATATTATAGATATCCTCATGAGCCTTTTCAATTTCATCAAATAAAATCAGGGAATAAGGATCCTTCCGTACTGCATCGGTCAACTGTCCACCTTCTTCAAATCCAACATATCCTGGGGCTGAGCCAATAAGACGACTAACAGTATACTTTTCCTGATACTCACTCATATCAAAGCGGAGGAGCTTTTCATGCATTTCACGGGCCAGACACTTTGCCAGCTCTGTTTTACCAACACCCGTAGGACCCACAAACAAAAAGCTTGCGATAGGCTTATCAGGATCATGAAAGCCAGCCCGACTGCGTTTTACGGCTTTAACCACAGCTTCTATTGCATTATTCTGTCCAAAAAGCTGTGTTTTTAATGTATCTTCGAGTGTACGCAATTGTTCCTTTTCGGTATTTGTTACCGTTTCTACAGGAACACGTGCCATTTTTGCCAATATTTTTCGCACCACAGGCACTGTAACTACCGGCATTTTGGAACTACCAGATACCGTTTTTCCGTAATAACCACCACAGGAGCGGATATGCAGCTGTGCACCAGCTTCATCAATAATATCTATTGCTTTGTCTGGCAGTCGTCGATCAGGAACATACTGAACAGATAAATCTACTGCGGCTTTAAGAGCTTCATCACTATAAGTTACCTGATGGAAGTCCTCATAATGTGCTTTTAATCCTTTGAGTATTTTTACTGTTTCTGCAGGAGTTGGCTCAAGAATGTCAATTTTTTGAAAGCGCCGCTGTAAAGCACGATCTTTTTCAAAAGTTTTCTTGTATTCTTCAAAGGTGGTGGAGCCTATACATCTCAGTTTACCGCTCGCAAGCATTGGTTTAAAGAGATTTGCCGCATCCATAGAATTATTACCACTTGTTCCAGCACCTACCATCATATGGATCTCATCGATAAAAAGTATCGCTTTTTCTTTTTTTACGATCTCGTCAAGGATACGACGCAAGCGCTCTTCAAAATCACCACGGAACTTTGTTCCAGCTACAAGAGTGCCCATATCAAGTCGATAAATGACAGCACCTTTGAGTAACTCTGGTACTTCACCAGAAGCTATGCGCAGTGCAAGTCCCTCAGTAATGGCGGTTTTTCCAACTCCTGCATCTCCGACATGCAATGGGTTATTTTTAGTTTTACGACACAAGATTTGTATCGTACGCTCTATTTCGGCTTCGCGTCCTACCAAAATCTCCAAGTTTCCGTTTTCGGCTTCTTTTGTCAAATTAACGGTAAAACGATCCAATAAAGACTTTTGCGGTATGCTCTTATCAGTTGTCGCACGAGCCTCAGTTGATTTGACCGCATCATCATCACCAGCAGCCTCGTCATGGTCGGCGTTATTTTTTAAATAACTCAACAACTCAATAAAACGCAAACGATCAAGGCCACCCTGTCGTAAATAATAGGAACAATAGTTTTTAGTCTCATCAAGCATACTTACCAGTACATCCGTAATTTCGACTACGTCTTTATCACTCGATATACAATGGGTAATAGCACGATTCATAACCGACTGAAAGCCCGTTGTTTCTATAGGTTTTATCTTCTTTTTATTTTCTGGAGATACAACAGGTATATGTTTTGCAAGATAGGTACTTACATTGCTTTGTATTGCATCAACATCTGCCCCACACGCCGTCAGTACTTCGCGTACTGCAGCTGCATCCAATGCGGACTGCAATACATGTTCTGGAGTAACAAACTCATGATTACACTTTTGGGCATTTGCATAGGATTTAGTTAATATTTTTGAAAGCTGAGGGCTAATTGTCACTCGCACTATACTCCTTAGTTTTTACACAACACGCACTATATCAACACGAAGCGGAAAACCTTCCTCTCTAGCAATAGTCCGTGTCAGTTCAGCACGTGTCGCGGCAATATCATAGGTATATACTCCTACAATTGCAGAGCCTTCTTTATGAACTGTTTCCATAAGAGTAACAGCTTCTACTTCTGATTTATGAAAAACGCGCTCTAAAACTGCGACGACAAAATCTTTTGTCGTATAATCATCATTGTACAAACGTACCGCATAATTTGGAGGAACATCAAAATCTGTAGTTTCCATAACACCGGTATCATTGTCCGATGTCTCTTTCCAATCGCTCATACCGTATAATATAACACATTTATACTAATGGCGACTACACAATTTGCTATTACGCTTCACCTTGTAATGGGAGTTCTTCCTGTACAATTGTTTTACGACTTCGCATCTTTGTTGAGCGCGAAGACGTTCGCTTTTTAGCAGGAATAAAGAAGCCAAAGATACTACCACAAACACCACCGATAATATGAGCAAATGTGGCAATATTACTGCTTGCATCAGCTGATACAATTTCACGACCAAAATAGATAATGGCAATGAGGATAAATGTTAATGGAATTTCCTTATCTGACATCGAAGTAAAAGAGGCAAGCAATATCATCATACAGGCTATTCCACTTGCACCAAGCAATCCTGTTGGTAAAAAACAGGCATTAATAACTCCTGTTACAAGTGCGGTAATGGTAATCATCAGCAATAACATGCGATGACCATAGCGCTCTTCCAAGAGCGGACCCAACAAAAGTATAAAAGAAAGGTTTGAAAATAAATGAGTCCAATCTGCATGTCCCAAAACATGAGTAAACAGCCTGATGTAATCTATCATACTTTTCCAATTAAATGCAGTTGGAGTCCCTTGACGAGAAGGTGCTATAAACAATGCCTGCACCAAATGGCCTCCAAACAACTTATCATTACAGAGCAGGACCATCACTGCTAAAAGAGCAAATGTGAGAGTAACTGGTGCATTATAGGTAACTCTTAGTCTTTTTGTAGAAGTGGTTTTCGACATATCCGTAGTGTACTTTTTTTTTATACCATCTGCAAGCACATACAAAAAAGAGTACACTAGCGTACCGTGTACTCTTTATAAAAAACGTTTAAAAAAGGACTAGCCAAATATTGGGCGTACTTTTATAACATTTTCAATACCGGCCAAAGCCCGCAATGTTACTTCCTGTACAGGACCTTCAACATCAATGAGGTTATAACCAAGCTCGCCTTTGTTCTGGTTAACCATGGCGTTGATGTTCAACTTTGCATCACCTAAAATTGTAGTAAAGCGCGCAACCATACCAGGAATATTTTTATGAGAAATACACAAACGTGTACCACCAACAGGAATTGGCTCATCAATGCTGCATTTAGGAAAATTGACAGAGTTTTTCACCGTACCACGCTCAAGATAATCACGTAACTCTGCGACAGCCATTTCAGCACAATTTTCTTCAGCTTCAGGTGTTGAAGCACCAAGATGAGGCAAGCAAATAACATTTGGATTTTTAAGCAACTCATCATCAGAAAAATCACTGACAAAAACAGCAACCTTACCACTTTCGATAGCTGCAAGAATATCTGCATTAACAACCAGACCACCACGGGCAATATTAATAATACGCACACCATTTTTCATGGTTTTAAACTTATCCGCATTCAAAAAGCCTTTTGTATCATCTGTCTGAGGAATATGGATTGTAATATAATCAGCCTTTGATAAAAGAGAATCCAATGTTTCTGCGTGTTTAACCTGACGATCAAGAGACCATGCCGCAGCTACAGACAGATACGGGTCATACCCAATAACATCCATTCCAAATGAGATGGCGGTATTAGCGACCATAGCTCCAATAGCACCCAAACCAATTACACCAAGTGTCTTACCACGAAGTTCCGGTCCAACAAATTGAGACTTACCTTTTTCTGCAAGTTCAGGAATTTCATCACCTTTACCAGCAAGCGTTTTTACCCAATCATGTGCAGCAAACACCGGACGAGAAGCAACCAGCAAGCCAAGCATAACCAATTCTTTTACTGCATTAGCATTAGCACCTGGTGTATTAAAGACTGCGATACCGCGATCAGTCATTTCCTGAATAGGAATATTGTTGACACCTGCACCAGCTCGTGCAATAGCTTTTACGGTTTCAGATAATTTAAGATTATGCATATCCTGTGATCGTACCAAAATACCATCTGGATCAGGAATGCTTGATGCTACTTCATAAGTCTCACGAGGAAAATTATTAAGTCCTTTTGGAGATATTTTATTTAATGTTTGTATTTTAAACATACTGCTACCCTCTTTATTCTTGTATCACGTACTAGAGATTTTCTTTAGCAAATGTCTCCATAAAGGCAATCAGTTTTTTGACGCCTTCCAATGGCATTGCATTATAAATTGAAGCCCGCATTCCACCAACAGTACGATGACCTGCAAGATTAACCAATCCTGCTTTTGCAGCTTCTGAAACAAACTTTTTGTTTATTGCTTCAGCTTTTTCTGGATCAGTTTCTTTGGTCAGGAATGGTACATTCATCAATGAACGACTACCTTTTTCTGTAGTAGCATGATAGTAAGGACTATTATCCAGATAGTCATACAAAAGCTGAGCCTTTTCCTGATTGCGCTTAAGCATACCCTCAGCACCACCATTCTTCTCGATCCAGTCAAGAACTTTTCCTACCATATAGATACAGTAGCAAGGAGGGGTATTAAACATTGAGCCACCTTCAACATGAGTCTTATAGGTAAGCATAGTAGGAGTGCCTTCTACAGGAGTATCTGTAATCAAATCATCTCTAATAATAACTAACGTTACTCCAGCTGGTCCTAAATTCTTTTGAGCTCCTGCAAATACTAAGCCAAACTTTGATATATCAAGCGGTTCTGACAAAATACAAGATGAAATATCAGCAACAAGAGGGATACTACCTGTATCAGGAATATACTCATAGTGAGTACCTTTTATAGTATTATTAAAACAAATATACACGTAATCATAATCCCCGGTCACTTTTTCAACACGAGGAATATAACTGTAATTACGATCTTCTGACGAAGCAATAACGTCTACATCAACATACTTTTTTGCTTCTTTTAAAGCTTTAGAGGCCCAAATACCGGTATTAATGTATGCAGCTTTCTTTTTATGAATACCAAGATTCATAGGAACCATAGCAAACTGGGTAAATCCACCACCTTGTAAAAAGAGGATTTTGTAGTTTTCAGGTACCTTCATCAGTTTGCGTACCTGCTCCTCTGCATGAGCAATAATCGGTTTATATGCTGCAGAACGATGGCTCATTTCCATAACGGATTGTCCAGTACCCTGATAATCCATCATCTCTAAAGCAGCCTGCTGTAAGACTTCCTCCGGTAAACAAGAAGGTCCCGCTGAATAATTAAACACTCTCGCCATGTTATAACTCCTTTTATACTAATCTGCCAATTTGGCAGCAATATTTGTCAATGCCGTTATTGGAGAAACATTTTCTACAATAATGTCTTGCGAAACAGGTAAAACTGCTGACGTATAATTAACAATTCCTTTAATTCCACAGTCAACCAATCTTTTTCCCATAACAACAGCTTCTTTTTCAGGTACGGTAAGTACTGCAAAGGTAATATGTTGCTGTCTGATAACTGTTTCCATCTGAGAGGCTGGATACAGAGGAAATGATGAGCGTAATACTTCTACCCTATTTACACTTGAATCAAAACCAGCAACAACTGAAAAGCCAGACCCCTCAAAAATACTGTTTTCAAGCAGTGCGACGCCCAGCCGTCCTAAACCAACAATGCAACAGGTACTTAAAGCATTTTTTTCATGACGAATGTTCAGACCGTCACAAATCGCCTTATAAAGCTCCTGCACATCATAACCATTGGACACCCCACCTTTATATCCCAACAACAGAATATCACGACGAATCAGTGAGTCTGACCACGTAGTAACACTCTGCAAATCCTTTGAGGTAATACGCTTAACCGTACCCTCATGCATATATTGAGACAATAGTTGTGCAATTTGAACCAATCGTCGCTTAGTAGGTTCTGGAATACTCTGTATCATTACGTTTACTGTGATATTTATAACAGTGATTACATAATAATCATAAACCACACAAATAAACAGGTCAACGAAAAAAAGGATGTAAAAACGGAGGATCGGCAAAAATAAAGGAAAAAAGATAAAAAAAAGCCATTACCGTGAATATTTTCACAATAATGGCTGTTCAGAGCTTATTTTACATACGCAAGCTTTGCATCAGATACGATACTGCGGTCTGCAGGATATAATGAAATAATTTCATCCGCAAACATGGCATCAAGCTTGTTTTTATACTTCATAATATTATCAACATAAATCAATGTTGAACGAGGGGTTTTATTTGACTTTACACGAGTTGCACCCGCATTGTACATTGCCAAAGCAGTAACTTCATCACCAGCCAAGTCAAGGCAAAAACGAAGATGTCTCATACCATAGCGGGCACTTGTTTCTGGATCAAAAAAATCCTCTTCACCCAATGATGGAAAAGACAAACTGTTTAGCTGGAACAAACCTCTATCAACTGACATATTTACATTACGATTGACAGCGGTAGTCTTATATCGACTTTCGATATACGCCAAAGCAAATGCAAGTGACAAAGGCACATCATTACGATTAGCCTCATTAAGAATTGCATACGTAACATCTCGCTTGCCGGTTACATGGAGATAAAACCATTCTACGGCTGCACGAGAGTCTGGTTCGCGATAAAGTTCAAGTCCCTTATCAATAACAGAGGTATCCACAGAAGCTGCAATAAATTCTTCTGCCTGAATATCTGCTTCCTCATTCCATACTTCTGAGAATAGAAAGCTTTTTTCGATTTGTTGAAACTGAGTTGTATTTTCATTAGCTTGCACTGGTAAAAGAATACCAACGCCTAAAGCTGTTGCGACTAAGAACAGGCATAAAAAGAGAGTACCCCAACATAATTTCAGAAGCTCTGAACTTTCTGAAATATCACCCATATCTTAAAAAACTCCACTTTATAAAAGATTGAGTAGCATTGTGTCACAAATCGCTGTTTATTTCAAGTAAAGACCACTAAAAAACAATTGAAATATATGTTTTTTATCGCAATCAATACCAAACGATACCATCAAATTCAGACAACTTTGTAAGTTCTTTATGACCAAAAAAAACATACTGTTCATGCTTCTGTGATAACTCATCAAGATACATCGAAACATTCTGTACAGCTTGAGGAATGGCAAAACCTACAACAGATTTACAATCCTTTATTCGGCGGGCTGTATGCTTCATAGCAGCGACAAAGCGCTCTTCATCACCTGACAGCGCATTATCAACCATTGGTTCAATAACGGCATAACAGCCTGTATCCTCCAGCTCCTTGAGATACGTACGTAAATCAGCCAGATAAGACTCATCGTATACCTCTGGTTCAGACTCCACAGCGGTCCATGCACATTGCAATACAATCGGTTTTTTACCAGATACCAGTTTTGGCACTTCTCCCCCTCGTATAGCTGCATAGGACAAAACCTGCAAATCAGCAGTATCGACTACATCATTCCCTACTGTAAATAAGGTGTGATCTTTTGATATAAATTCAGGATCTAATTTCATTACTCTCTCCACATACGTCTGGTCAAGGCACGCTTTGCACAAGACCTTGATTCGCCTATTTTTCAGGTTGACAATCGTTATCAGCCTGAAATAAAAAAGCCCTTATGCAAACAAGCATAAAGGCTTCTTAATCACAGAATACTGTTCATATTCACTTACTATTCAGTAAGAATCTTGATAACTTCTGCCTTATCTTGAGTATCCAAAATCTGCTGACGTTTATCTGCACTCTTAAATAACAGACTTACTTCAGCAAGGAACTGTAGATGTGGCCCCGTTTTATTGACAGGAGAAAGTGTCATAATGAATATACGACATGGTTCCTGATCCAAGGAATCAAAATCCACCGGGTTATCAGATATACCTATACATGCAACCAAGTCTGTAACTGTATCTGTTTTTCCATGAGGGATTGCGATACCATGTTTCATACCTGTTGACATCTTACGCTCACGATCCAAAACACAATCACGAGCGGCATTTTTATCAGTAACTTTACCGGCGGCTACCAAGATATCCAGCATTTCATCAATAATTTCTTCTTTTGTTTTACCTTTCAGATGAAGGTTTACAGTTTCCGGTGTTAAAACAGTTCTCAAATCCATGGTTCTAGTTTATGAGTAGTTTATGCAAATGTCAAGAAAAAAACACTTCAAATAGTACTGATTTTCTGTTATTATGCGTAACCATGACAGTAGCAGAAAAGTTTTATACAGACTTACATAAAATGATTAAATATGAGCGAGCTAACACAGGTTCATCATTTGATGCTCATACGCTCTGTGAAAAAATCGCAACCAGCTTTTCAAATAACAACAGAGGAATGGGAGAACTCCCCGCCGCCATCGCTCATTACTGGATTTCACAGTACATTGACAATGCTCAGGACCCTAGCACCGAGCCTTCAGACAACTCACTGGTAGCACTCACTGCTTTTCAGGCATTTCTCGATAACAGTTCTGAGTATACAGAAGTTCTTACCGACACCGACTGGAAAGAACTGGCAAGCATGGTCAACTGCGAAGCAGAAACACTTCCTCTCGATATGCTGACAACACTGATGAGCACTTTAATGGAAAAGAACGCACTCTAATCAGGCTGGCTCTACTGTGACAAAAGCAACGGAACTTCTGTATCAATCATGCACACAATGTCCTCGTAATTGCAAAGCAGACAGACTTGCGGGAAAAACCGGATTCTGCCAAGAACCAGCAGATATCAGGCTTGCCACCGCCTGCCTCCACTTTGGTGAAGAACCACTTATTACTGTACATGGAGGCAGTGGTACCATTTTTATCACAGGATGTACCTTACGATGTGCTTTTTGTCAAAATTACCAAATATCACAACAAGGCATGGGTAATCCCATAACATCTCAGGATTTTACCGATATCTGTTTGCACCTTCAGGATGCAGGGGCTGAAAACATCAATATTGTCACAGGCAGTCACTGCATACCACTCCTTGCAGAGTACCTTGCCGACGCAAAAGCAAAAGGGCTTACGCTACCAATATGCTGGAACTCAAGCGGATATGAAAGCGTTAAAACACTGAAGCTCCTCAAGGACCTTGTCCATATATGGTTGCCAGACTTAAAGACGCTCAACAGTACACTTTCAAAAGAGTTATTTGGAGCTTCAAATTATCCTCAGGCAGCAAAAGAAGCAATTACATGGATGATACAAAATAATCCGCTTCGTTTTTCTACAAAAACAGCAAATGGCATCGAAAAAGACAAACTAGAACAGGGGGTTATTATAAGGCATTTGTTTCTCCCCGGCAGGTTTGAAGAAACCGTAGAAACACTTTCATGGCTCAAAGAAAATGCAGACGGTAAAGCCGTCATTTCACTTATGTCCCAATACACACCCGTCCCGTTTAAAGGCTCGCCGGCAGAATTACAGCACCGTACACAGGCATTACAAGCCATAGAAAATCGCCTCGTAACCAAAACCGAAGATACTGATCTACGAGATATCATAGAAGCTTTTGATTTTGATTACCTCTTTTATCAAGACTTATCAGATGACACCGACTGGCTGCCAGATTTTAACCGTACACAACCATTCTCAAATGCACTGGCAAAACCTGTATGGCACTGGAACAAAGGATTGCTGCCTACAACATAATGCATTGCAGTTTCTTTCTATAAGTTAGGCTAAAATTTACACAATATGATAAATTCATGATATACTTAAGTCATTATGAAAAAATCATATACTGGTAAATCTACACATATACAACCGCAAACAGGATTTGTTATTCCCCTTGGAGCAATCGTTACAGACGAAGCAAAAGCTATCGGTGATTTTTCTGATTTGGAACAACTAGTTCCTCTCTGCAAAAAAACTGGTATGAGCATTATACAGCTGCTACCCGTCAATGATACCGGTACACAAAGTTCACCCTACAGTAGTTTATCAGCATTTGCACTCCATCCTATTTATATACATATTGCATCAATACCCGAGTTTAAAACCTATTACAAAAAGAATACACAATTTGCGCAAAAGTACGATACGCTGGTTAACATAACTAATCCAACATGTCGCTTTCATTATCAGCAAATTCTTACTATCAAAAATGAATTATTGGCTGAGCTCTTTGAACAAACCGATATAGCTAAAAAAAATAACATACCACAGGAACTTGCCCAGTGGATACAAGATAATCCTTGGATTATCAGTTATGCCGTGTTTAAACAGTTAAAATGGAAATACATGCAGGCAAGTTGGAAAACATGGCAAAAGCAAGATGCAAATATCAGTCCAGAAGAAATTCAAAACCGATGGGATAGTGATGAACATAAAAAGGAATACCTTTTTTACGCATGGGAACAGTACTATGCCCACACACAGTTTAAGCAAGCTGCAGATACCATCAAAGCAAATGGTATCATTCTAAAAGGCGACATTCCTATCATGATGAATGAAGACTCCTGTGATGCCTGGTCAGAACCAACGCTATTTAATCATACATTACGAGCAGGCTCCCCACCTGACGGTGAAAACCCATCTGGACAGACATGGGGCTTTCCTATTTATAAATGGGATAAGATGAAAAGAGATGGTTACTCATGGTGGAAGCACCGTCTTATATCCGCATCCCAGTACTACGGAGCATATCGACTCGATCACATCTTAGGATTTTTCCGCATCTGGGCAGTACCTGAAACAGATACAACCGCATATCTTGGACATGCGGAGCCATACGTTGGCATAACAAAAGAAGTACTCCATAACGCAGGATTTGATGACGGACGCATTAACTGGCTCTCAAAACCACATATTCCAACCTACAGTGTTGAAGAAATAACACATAATCATGACAGTACAATAGCAGTACTATCAAAACTGTGTGATCGCATAGGCAATGAAGAATTATGGATTTTTAAGAAAAAAACACACGGAATACAGTCTATTCTTAAAGAATGCCCCGAAGAACTACAAGAGTTCTTTTGCAATAAATGGAATGATCGTTGCTTAATCGAAGTAAAAAAGGACACCTATGTTCCTTCCTGGTGTTATGGCAATACCTCCTCCTGGAAATCACTCTATCCAAATGAGCAAGATACATTATCCCATCTGTTTGCCGATAATCGAAACAAGCAGGAAGTACTGTGGCAAGATCACGCATTTGATATTTTATCCAAATTAACAAAATCAGTTCCGATGCAACCATGTGGAGAAGACTTAGGAGTCGCCTTAAGCGGTGTACCACAAGTACTCAATGACACTGGGATTCTTGGTTTACGTGTAGTACGATGGAACAGAATCTGGGAAGAACCGGGACAACCATTCATTCCTTTTGAAAACTATACTCCACTCTCTCTAACTACCACATCAGTCCATGACTCCACCACTATCAGACAGTGGTGGAACAATGAAAAAGACGGTGTCATTCATTTTATTGTAGCATTTGATGCTGAAGTAAAAACGACACAAAATGTAGAGGGGATATATAAGCAGGCAACACAAATAGCAAACACCAGTTTTACACCACAGCTGGCAAAAAAAGTACTTATGTGTTCAGCACACACGGCAAGTGTCTGGTACGTTAATCCACTACAAGATTATTTATTCATGGAAAAAAAGTACTGGCGCAAACACGAGGAAGATGAACGTATTAATATTCCTGGTACTGTTACAGAGTTTAACTGGACATATCGCCTACCAGCAACAATTGAATCAATACTAAAAAATAACAAATTAATCGACAATATGCGTGATATCGTAAAATGTCATGATCAACGGGGTGAGTAATGCATATTTCTTTCAATGAGTTCCATGTTAGTCGTACCATCAGAGATATCTGTGGATTTAACGGATCACTTTTTGCATCTACAGGCAATGTCATTTTTGCCAATATGACTAATGTGCGTATCTTTGCAGATAAGCTCAATAGCCTCTTTGACATACGTGGTCAAACCACTAAGCGAATCTCTGCCGGAAATCTCAACGCCATGGGGCTTATAGATGAAATATTCCATTACGTCTGCACGATATACCGAAAAGATATACTCTCATCTATAATGGTAGAAGCATTACAGTGTCTCTATAACCATTTTGGAGAAGACAAAATAGACGCTCTCCTTACTCAGTTTAATACAGAGTTTCCACCTACTGTCGTATATAAAGGCATTCAAACACAATCACAGTATCTCACTGAAAAAGGAATCGATACAGGAACAGGTATACTTCGCAGTAATAAAGAAGCAACTCTAGAAGAGATGATTCTTTTAATCCTGGCAAATGAAAACCCTGCATTTAAGCCATTTAAAATACTGTTTGATGATGTATCACTCAAGCAAAACCCACTATATAAAATGGCATGGGAAGAACTCCAACTCTTTTTTAAGAGCAAACCAACATTTGGACCATACGGACACTCATTAATTGAACTCCTACGCGAACCAGTCATCTTTAGTCCTAACAGCCTCAAAGGTCAATTAGACTATATCAGAACCCATTGGGGACATCTGCTTGGTTCATGGCTCAAACGACTCCTTGCCGGCATTGATACCATTACAGAGGAAGAAAAAGCTGCCTGGCACCCCATAGGTGGTGACGGTCCAGATTTACAACCTTACAACTACGACTCTCTCAGCAAGGAATATGAGCGTTTTAGTCCTGATCAGGAATGGATGCCTCGTGTCATACTCATGGCAAAAACAGTACTTGTCTGGCTTGATCAGCTCAGTAAAAAGTACAAACAAAGCATTACCCGCCTAGACCAGATACCTGATGAAGAATTGGACACGCTTGCAAACGAAGGTTTTACAGGATTATGGCTCATCGGTTTATGGCAACGAAGTTATGCGAGCAAACGAATCAAGCAACTCAATGGCAATCCGGAAGCAGCAGCCAGTGCATACAGTCTTTATGACTATAACATTGCTGACAATCTTGGAGACTGGAGTGCACTCGAAAATCTCAGAACACGACTATGGAAAAGAGGTATCAGGCTTGCTTCCGACATGGTACCAAATCATACAGGCATGGACTCACACTGGGTTATGGAAAAACCTGATGTATTTGTACAGCGCAGAGACAATCCTTTTCCACAATACACTTTTAATGGCGAAAACCTCTCACAGGATCCAAGAACTGGAATTTATCTGGAAGACCACTACTACAGCAAGTCTGATTGCGCCGTTGTTTTTAAACGTGTAGATAATGCAACTGGAGACGTACGATACATATATCATGGTAACGATGGCACCGGTATGCCCTGGAATGATACCGCGCAAATTGATTTTTTAAATCCAGATGCACGCGAAGCCGTCATACAAGAAATTCTCCATGTAGCGCGAAACTTTCCAATCATACGTTTTGACGCTGCTATGGTTCTTGCAAAAAAACATATACGGCGGCTCTGGTATCCAGAACCAGGACATGGTGGCGATATCGCAACAAGAAGTGAAACAGGTTTATCCAATCAAGAATTTGAGCAGGCTATTCCAAACGAGTTTTGGCGTGAAGTCGTAGATCGCGTAGCACAAGAAGTTCCTGACACCCTATTACTTGCAGAAGCATTCTGGATGATGGAAGGCTTTTTTGTACGCACACTCGGCATGCACCGTGTATACAACAGTGCATTCATGAACATGCTCAAAAAAGAAGAAAACCAAAAATATCGAGATACCGTCAAAAATACTATTATCTTTGATCCTCAGATATTAAAGCGTTATGTCAACTTCATGAATAACCCCGATGAAGAAACAGCCGTAGCACAATTTGGTAAAGACGGTAAGTATTTTGGCGTATGTACTCTGATGGTTACCATGCCAGGCCTGCCTATGTTTGGGCATGGGCAAATCGAAGGGTTTGAAGAAAAATATGGTATGGAATATACCAAAGCATACAAAGACGAAACTCCTGATAGCGAGCTCATCCGCCGCCATTGGCAAGATATTTTTCCATTGATGAAAAAGCGCTATCTCTTTGCAGAGATTAATAACTTTTTATTCTTTGACGTATGGAATAACGGTACGGTAAACGAGAATATCTTCGCATACTCAAATGGTTTTAACAATGAGTTTGCAGTCGTATTTTATAACAATAAATATGAGCCTGCTTGTGGCTGGATAAAACAATCTGTTCCGTATGCAGTAAAAACGGGATCAGGTGAACACGACAAACAAATTAAAACCCGCAGTATAGCCCAAGGGCTCATGCTCAGTACCGATAATGATAATTACTGTATATTCCAAGATCATCACAGCGGATTATGGTTTGTACGATCTTGCGCTGACATTCAGAACAACGGTATGTTTGTCAGCCTCAAAGGATTTGAGTACCAAGTGCTTTTAAACTTTAAGCAGATAACAGATGGTCCAGATCATAAATATCGTATTCTCTGTGAAGCTCTTGGCGGAAAAGGTACTGAAGATCTCGAAGCCGAATGGAATGAAATACGCTTTAAGGAGCTATACACTGCATTACGAGCTTTTGTTACCGATGACTTCCTTACCTGCATATATCAAGTGTATCATGAGGGTACAAGCCACACACTTACAAAGACAAAAGCAACTGCAGAACTTACAAAAATTATCAAATCAGTGTCAAAAAATGCATTGGCATTCTATAAAACTGCAGATCGATTTGCAGGCAGCAAAAAAGATACTGCTAAAACGCAGTTATCTCAGTTTACTACGATTGCAAAAAAAATACTGCACATACTTTGCGATACAAAAGTGACAAAACAACCTCAAAATTATACTGCTACGCTTCTAAAAGCCTGCAGTACAAAAGATGTTGAATCATTTACCCGCACTATGCTTGCACTCGACAAAGATATTCTTGTATTGCTATTAAGTTATGCCATTGTCAAAAATTATGCTGATAAAGGATATGCAACAGAATGGGCATTAGCACGTAAGTTTAATCAGCACCTCAGAGATATCAATCTGTCGATACCTAATATGTACAAGCGGCTAAAGGACCTCTATGTCATTGCAAGTACTCCACAAAAGGCACTGAGCACAAAATCAAAACAAGCGGCAGCCCTAGCTATCGTCACGTATCTGGTATACTCTCCAGTTTCTCAAGACATCTGCGGAACAAACAGCTTTGAAAACACCGTCTGGTTTAATAAAGAGCAAACTGATTTTACCTTTGCATTATTGTTCCTGCTTCGTCTTCTTTCAGCAACAAAAACGAAAGCTACCTCATTATGTGAGATGTATAAAACCCTCATGGCTGCAAAAACAAAAGCAGCATATAAATCCGTAGCCTTTGTTAATAGCTTTAAGCCGACACAAAAGAAGAAGGTCACAAAAAAAAGAGTGACAAAAAGTGTAAAAAAGGCAGCTACCAAGAAAAAGAGCGTTAAAACGTCAAAGATGAAAGTACAGAAATAATATCATCAGGAGTACGTACTAACGGTCTATTGAGATTTGTAGGAGCAATGCCGGCAGCAACATTGTCTGCCATTGCAGGAGCCTCTCCTAAACAATGGCGGACAAAGTTGCCAGACAGGGCTGGATCATTTTTTGCAAGGAGCACAATTGTTCCACCTTCACAGTTCCCTTTTTCCCTCATTTTTTTAGCGGCAGCGTATGCCTGAGCCGTACTCTTGTCAGCGTATTGCCCGTACTTCATAAATAACTCTTTTACCGCCGAAATAGTATCTTCATCAGTCACATGCTGAGGAAACACTAAGTTTTTCATCATACCTGTGTTAATAGAAAAAACTTCTTCTAAACGCTCAATATTATTAGGAAAGGCTGGATCAACTGGCTCCCGCTGATTCAACGGTACTAAGGAATCCAGCATGGTACAATTGCCCATTGAGTCTAGGGTTAAAGATCCGGTTGCAGGTACAATAAAACCATTAACAGGCATAGCAAGTCGCCATGCATATAAACCGGCAACAAGGTTGCTGTAGCTACCTGGATCCATAGCATAATATATAGTACCAGAGACTTGCTTTTTCAAACGCGAAAATGCAAATGGATAGACAAACATCTGTGCAATTAATCGACCAACATTTGCACTATTAGCCGTTGTCAAATTACACTTTGACACGATTGTTTTGTTTTTAAAAATAGCACGAATAAGATTACGGCAATCTTCTTCTGTACCATCAATTTCAATAGGATAGACAGTGCCACCATTCCAGATATAATCCCGTTCCTGTAATCCTTTGACAGCACCTTTAGGAAATAACAATACTGATTTTATATACTTTTTATCCCGCAACGCATGGGACAAAATAGATCCAAAAGCACTACTTGTATAATCCAAGGTAATCGCTGTATTACCTTTAAACTCAAGGATTGTCTCCAAACTTTCTATTAAAAAGTTTACGCAAAAATCACGTTGCCAACCGGTAGGACCATGATATAGTTCCAATAAAAAAAGCCCATCATCAAGTTTTTTAAGGACAGGCTCATACGGAAATGCATGAGTTGCGATAGTTTCACAAATAATAGGGCTAAACTCTTCATTAATACATGCCAATGTCATTGCGCCAGCAACAGAGGCATAACTTGTCTGCTCGTCCGAATACAAGATCCATCGACGTAAATCAGACATATCAGCAGGAATATACAATCCGCCATCTCCTGGGATACAATTACGTATAACCTGTTCAAACCCAACAGAAATAGTTCTATTTCTTGTACTTGTAAAACGCATATAAAAAGTATATCACGATAGCAGTCTTGTTTCCACAATAAAAGAGTATATCAAGAATAGCAAAAAAAATGCCACCAACACTCTATTGTTGATGGCATCGAAATCATTTTACGAACAGGTATTCCTTACAGAGCAGGAGCACCTTCTTTGTCTTTTGGCAACAACAAATCCAAAATGAGTGAAATAATAAAGACTACAGCAACACAGTTGTTCTGCAATTCTTCACCAACGAGTTTTGGGAATACAGAGAACATACCTGGTACCATGGTAAAACCAAGACCGAGTGACAAAGACAAAGCAATAATCAACATATTGCGTTCTGTCAAACCACACTTTTTAATCATATCCATACCTGATACGATAATCTGTCCAAACATGATGACAGTACAGCCACCGAGAACAGCATCTGGCAATGTGCAGAAGAAAGCACCAACAGGTGGGAACAAACCTGCAACAATCATTGCGACTGCTCCCGTTGCAATAGTAAAGCGGTTTACAACCTTAGTCATAGCAACCAATCCGACATTCTGGCTAAAAGAAGTAATTGACATACAGCCAAAAATACCAGAGACAGAACTGCACAAACCATCACAAGCAAGACTACCAGAGATCTCTTTATCAGTTGGAGCACGGCCCAATCCCATATCGCAGCAAGCTGTGGTATCACCGATTGTCTCTGTTGCAGAAACAAGGTATACCAAAGCAACAGCTATAATAGCATTAAGATTAAAGATTGGTTTTATTGGCAGCAAATGAGGAACAGAAATAATTGCAATGTCCTGGAAGGCTGAAAAATTAACTTTGCCCATGCACAAAGCAACAATATATCCAACAATAAGACCAAACAATACAGCAAGACGTTTGATATAGCCTTTTGCAAATACCATAACAACAAGCAAAGTTACCAAGGTAACTGAGCCCAAAATCAAATTCTGAGCAGAGCCAAAATCAGCAGCACCGACTCCACCACCAAAACTTGAAGCACCAACAGTCAACAATGAAAAACCGATTGCTGTTACAACACATGAAGATACAATAGGAGAAATCCACTTACGCCAGTATTTTGCAAGCAATCCCAATACACCTTCAAACAGACCGCCGATGATTACAGCGCCCATGACACCACCATAGCCGTATTTGGAACAGATGTATCCATCAATTGCAACAAATGTAAAGCTTACACCCATAACAATAGGTACACCAGAACCAACACGCCATACAGGATACAACTGTACCAATGTACCAATACCAGCAACAATCATACAGTTTTGAATAAGTATGGTTTTAATTGATACATCTAAGTTGCCAATACCTGCAACAATGATGATAGGAACAACATTTGATACAAACATTGCAAGTACATGTTGCAAACCAAAAGGAATAGCTTTAGCTAGAGGAACCCTACCATCAAGCTGGTAGATATTTTCCATGCTAACAGAAACATTTTTGTTCTCAGTTTTCATTCTTCCTCCTTTTTTTTACTTAGAACAATAAAAGTAACCGTGCAAAACTCTCTCGTACGTTTTAATTATAAATCAACTCTTTCCAATCTGCAAACTTTATTTTAGCTTTACTGATTTTTTTTTAGGTTTTAGTAGGAGGATCGGAGGTCTCTGTTATCGAGTCCAAAAAAATTGATTATACCAGAGGCAAGTCGCCCATGGGGGCTGGGGCAGCGATGTGTGTGATGCTGGGGCAGCGATGTGTGTGACTCGGGGTAAGGAGCCCCAGGGAGTCTGGGCAGATTCAATATCATCGATTGTAGCCTTGTATCTTTGTCCTACAAAGCAGATATCAAGTCTTTTACATTTTAAGTGGACTCTCTATTTGCTTGTCCACGGCTTTTCATGGTACTCTTCTCCATCGGTAAGATACCCTGCAAAGCACCATCCCTCTTTGTTGTCAGCAGTACGGATTTTTACCCAGGCAGATTCAATATCATCAATTGTAGCCTTATCACCAATTTCGATAATAGTAACAAGTTCATGCTTAGAAAGTCTGCCTATCTGCGTTGCCAAAAGTGTCGGATATTCGCGGACTTTAAGTGTATCAGTAGCCTTGTATCTTTGTCCTACAAAGCGGATATCATCAAGTACTTTCCAACCGTCAATTTGTAACGCTAGTATGCCATCTTCATAATTTGCTTTGTAATGATAATACACTTCAAGCGATGTAAACAAAGGCATTTCTTTAGGAAGATCAAGGGGATAAAGCCAGCCACTCATCTCCTCCCCATCAAAAAAACAAATTATGCCACCGACCTGTTCTGCAATAACACTCTTAAAAATAATATGAGCCTTAATTTTGACGCATACTCCATCAAATCTTTTTAACTCTGCTTCATCATTATAAAAGTAAGAAAACTGAGCCTCGTCGCTTACTGTAAGTTCCTTGTATTTGCTCTTGTCAAATCCGTCTATAAATGCACTCCGCGTCGTTGTCTGTGCGTGTACTGTAGCCAGTACAATCATCATCGTAATGAATAGTATAAATTGTTTCATTTTAGTTTCCTTTTTAGATGGTACCCCGTTCAGGTATAGTACCATAATCAAACTGTATAGTTATACCCTATCTGATATAAAAACATAGACACAAAAAAAGCTGTCCTACAGTTGAAATCTTCCAACTATGGGACAGCCTTTGTTTGTCTATAGCGTATTATAAAATTCTTTATTTTACGTTATCTGCATTACCAACAAGGCACATCCATTCAGCCTCTGCACAAAGTGTTTCGCCTACATATGCCTTACCAGCCTGTTTTACCATGCTTGGACTAACGCGCAGGTTAGTTACTTCCATACGGACCGTATCACCAGGACGTACCTGATGGCGGAATTTTACCTTATCAACAGTTGCAAGGAAGAATAAACTGCCTTCCTTAAATGTTTTTTGATAGCTCAATGCAGCACCACCACCCTGAGCCATCGTTTCAATAAGGATTACCCCTGGTACTACTGGGTACTGAGGAAAATGCCCCTTAAAGAAAAAATCATTTTCAGTAAAGGTACGGGTACAAATACTTCCCTTTTCATCGCAACT
This sequence comes from Treponema sp., assembly GCA_024695475.1. Lineage (GTDB taxonomy): Bacteria > Spirochaetota > Spirochaetia > Treponematales > Treponemataceae > Treponema_D. Next base: position 33,784 of record JAILIC010000087.1, on the reverse strand, counting down.
GACAATTTCGTCTACAAACAAAAATGGACTACGATGAGGGAGCAAAGATTCGATATCAGTCGTAACAGCCATGTGGTTACGCCTCCTTATACTTCTTGATAACGATAATACCGTTATGGCCACCAAAACCAAAAGTTGCACTCATAGCGCAATCTACGTTACAAGCAACACCTACATTTGGAGTATAATCCAAGTCACAACCACCTTCAATATCAGGTTCATCAAGATTGATTGTAGGAGGAATAAAGCTGTCATTGATAGCTTTAACACACATGATAGCTTCAATACCACCTGTAGCACCAAGACAGTGTCCTGTCATACTCTTTGTTGAAGAAATGTGCAACTTATGAGCCTGTTCTTCACCAAAGGCAATCTTGAGCATTTGTGTTTCACCACTATCATTGAGATGTGTAGATGTACCATGTGCATTGTAGTATTGTACATCAGCAGGAGTAATACCTGCATCTTTCATAGCACGGGTCATTGCTTTTGCGCCAATAATACCGTCTGGATTAGGTGCAGTCAGATGGTATCCATCACTTGAGCCACCATAACCTGCCAATTCAGCATAAATATGAGCACCACGTGCTTTTGCATGTTCTAACTCTTCCAACACTAAAATACCAGCACCTTCACCCATAACAAAGCCATCACGCTTTTTATCAAATGGACGGCTTGCTTTTTGAGGATTGTCAGCCCAACCTGTTGAAAGAGCTTGTAACATTTCAAAACCAAGGACAGCATATCCGTTCATGGTACTTTCAGCACCACCACTGATAACTACATCCGCACGTCCGCAGCGGATCATATCCATTGCATCGCCAAGAGCATCTGTACTTGAAGCACAGGCTGTTGACTGTGTATGAGCCTGACCATGAATACCAAATTCCATACAGATGTTTCCTGCAGCCTCGTTAGGAATCAACTCAGGGATGGTCATCGGAGGCATACGTTTATACTCAGAATTATAGTATTTAATACAACTGTCTTCTGTTACTTCAAATCCACCGATACCAACACCTAACATCAATGCAGTATCTTCAAGAACTTCGGTATTACCAAGCAAGTTGGCATCTTCCAAAGCCATTTTTGTAGCTGCAACTGCATATTTTGTAAACAAAGCCATCTTACGAGCTGCTTTTGGATCCATATACTTATCAACTTGGAAGTCTTTAACCTGTGCACCATATTTTACTGCAAAGTTTGTTGTATCAAAGCGGTCGATAAGTGTAATACCACTTTTACCGGCTTTTGCAGCAGCCCAAGTTTCTTCAACAGTGTTGCCGAGAGGAGTGATAGCTCCCATACCTGTAATAACAACTCTTCTTTTATCCATTATAGTTTACTCCTTTAGTTCCGTTATGCGCCAAGACCGCCATCTACGCCAAGTACCTGGCCTGTAATATAGGTTGACAAATCACTTGCAAGAAATAAAACAGTATTTGCAACATCCTGAACCTGACCAGCACGGCGCAAAGGTATAGCCTTTACCCAACCATCTCTGATTTCCTGTGCTACGGCACGGGTCATATCAGTATCAATAAAGCCTGGTGCAACTGCATTAACTCTTACACCTCGGCTACCAACTTCTTTAGCAAGTGCTTTTGAATATCCAATAAGACCTGCTTTACTTGCAGAGTAGTTTACCTGACCACCTTCACCATGAACACCAGAAATACTTGCCATATTAATAATAGAACCATGTTTTTTATGAATCATATCATTGGAAACTATCTGGGTAATAACAAATGCTCCGGTCAAGTTTATGTTAATGACATTTTGCCAATCTTCCATCTTCATGCGGAAAGATAGGCCGTCTTTTGTAATACCTGCATTATTTACCAAAATATCAAAACCGCCTGCCTCAGCAAGAGCAGCTTTTACCACCGGAGCCAATGCTTCAGCATTACCAACATCAGCACAAATTTCATGAAATGCGGTACCATGAGCTGCAGCTAAAGCTTCAAGTTCTGCTTTTGCAGCGGATGGGTGTGTACACATTCCCCATACTTCAGCACCCTCTGACAAAAATGTTTCAACAATACCACGACCAATACCGCGGCTAGAACCTGTTACCAGAGCCTTTTTATCTTTTAACATATTCATATCAATGTACCTCGTATATTCTATTACAGCGATGCAATGCCATCAGCAGTATTGACTGGAGTAGCTACCCACTTTTCGCCAAACTCACAATCACGCCACAAACCACTTAATACCTTTCCTGGACCAGGTTCAAGTACTCTCCAGTCACTAGCGGTATCATTAGTTATTAGGGTTCCCAAAACAGCTTCTTCATCTGTCCACAAAACAGGATGAGTTAAATGCAGGACTGCGGAAGCCTTTGCTTCTGCTCCTGTAGTAACCTGTTTACCTGTAACATTGCTAAACAAGGAAATAGCAGGATCATTAAATACTACATCTGCTATAGCTTTTTCAAAACCATCAGCAGCTTTTTGCATCAAAGGACTATGGAATGGCCCCGCAACTGCAAGACGTACAAAACGACGGGCTCCAGCTTCCTTACATTTTGCTTCCGCTTCATCTAAACCAGCAGCGGTTGCAGAAATAACAGTCTGACGTACACTATTCATATTAGCTGCGTAAGCACCGGTACAACTCTTAGCAATCTCTACCACTTTTTCTGGTGACAACCCAATAACTGCTGCCATACCAGGGGCATGTCCTTCATTTTCTCTTGCTATATCCTCACAGACCGCCTGCATAATCTGTCCACGCTTCTGTACAACTTTTATTACATCTTCAAAAGAAAGTACGCCTGCTAAATGCAAAGCCGGAAACTCACCCAAAGAAAATCCCATAACAGCAGAAGGTTCAATTCCTTTGGTTTTTAATGCTGCAACAACAGCCAAAGAAGCCGCAGTAATAGCCAACTGACTATTATCACTTCTACTTAATACATCCTTTTCAGTTTCCCACAATAATGCCGGAATATTCTGTCCTGTGATATCAGAAACAGCATCTATAACCTTTCGTGCTTCTGCATAAGTATCACAAACATCTTTCATCATGCCAGGAGCTTGAGCACCCTGACCCGGAAACAAAAAAGCATATTTATTTGCCATGTGTAACCTCTTTACTGTACAATCACATAAATGACAAAACTTGTCAAAATGTCAGTTCTTTTATATAAGATAACACACTGGCAAAAATTGTCAAGTATGTACCCCCTAGATTTTACAAGTCAGCAATGGTATCAATCATATGTGAGGCATTTTCAAAAAAAACAGGTTCGATCAATGCGGGAAAGGTATCAGCAATAGTCTGTAAATCCACTAATAATTCCTTAGCAGTAGCACGCGCACCAAATATTATTTCGCAATAACCTTTTTCGCGTTCCTGTTTTGCTGCACTATTATGTATCTGACTCACATAAAGAATACATGATAAATCAAACAATTGTCGCATTTGTTCTTCAGTTACAATTGGCATTTTGAAATTGCAAACAAAACGAAAATTCTTTGTAGCTCTTGTACCAGGACTGTCAACACCTGCCGCCGACAACAAAAGCGCATGGATAGAAGTGTCTGCTGCACAGGCATACGTCTGAGTCATACCCGATAATCGAGGATTTATTTCAATAATATACCATGAACCATTACTAAACACTAAATCAACTTGGGCAATACCCGAAAACTGTAGTTTTTCAGCAACCATAATAAGCATACGATTTAACTCGTGAATATGATATCGCTCAGCATGTATCGGTCCAATCTTAACACTCTGCTTGGGACTGGTAATTCCATACTTATTTACCGAAAAAAGAAAAGGTGGAAGCACCGTATATCTTCCTGGCGTGCCATGAATTTCAACACCAAACTGCTCCCCTGCAATATACTCCTCGACAATGTGATCACTCGTATTTTTGCCAGACGATAAATAGGCATACGCCTGTTTATACGTAGTCACCACTTCCATACGATAGGAACTCAATCCAACAGTTTCTTTTATGATAACAGGATAATGCAGTTGTTTTATTTTGCCTAAAATATATTCCTTATACACATTATGGCGAACTTCATGCTTACCACGTTCACACCAAAATAACTCATGGTGTACATATACGGCTTTAGGCATCCTGCAACCTATAGCTTCCAATACCTGGTGGGTACGATATTTATCAAAGCAAATGGCTGCACTTTCAACATCATGACACAATACCGTAATACCTTTTTGTCGCAATAGCGCACCTATCATACAATCCTTGAGAGGTGCCCAATCAAAAGGCGCAGTCCAAAAAGTTGCCGCTATTGCCATATCAGGTTTTAAAGCTGCAATTTCATCAGCGATAGCATCTGCGCTATCACTTTTGGTAATATAGTAACTAACAGCAGAGGTTTGCATGGTACAGTGACATCCAGTAATATCAAGTAAAAACATACCAGGCAATTGTGTAATCACAAAAAAATGTGCATCAGGATAGAGGGATACGAGTGTTTCCCATTGTGTTTGATAAGATGGCAACACTGATAAAGATACCGTGTTGCCATTGAAATAATTGGAGTTTGTACTATAAAAAGCAATATTCATACACGAGTGTATATATTATATGGCAGCAAGCCCCTTATCAATATCTTCTATAATATCTGTAACATTTTCTAGGCCACAACTAAACCGTACCATACCACCATCAATACCAGCAGCAACCAACTGTTCATCAGTAAGCTGACGATGTGTTGAAGAAGCCGGATGAAGAACACACGTTCTAATATCAGCAACATGAACTTCATCACTGGCAAGATGCAAGGCATCCATAAAGCGTACCGCAGCACTACGTCCACCTTTTATACTGATGGTAATAACACCACAACACCCTAATGGCAAATACTTTTTAGCACGCTCATAGTACTTATCATCTGGTAAGCCTGGGTAGGTAACAGAAGCAATCTTATCACTTGCTTTAAAATGTTTTGCAACAGTCAAAGCATTTTCACAATACTGCTTCATACGTACAGGAAGTGTTTCAAGACCAAGATTTAGTAAAAAAGCAGAATGTGCAGACGGATAACAACCAAAATCTCTCATAAGTTGCGTACGAGCTTTTATGATATAGGCAGCGCTTCCAAATTCCTTTGTATATATCAGACCATGATAACTCTCATCAGGTTCTACAAAATCTGCAAAATGTCCCGTTGCCTTATGTGCAGCGACCCAATCAAATTTACCACTATCAACAATTGCTCCACCACCTTGTACGGCATGACCATCCATATACTTTGTTGTTGAATGAACAACAATATCTGCGCCCCACTCAAACGGACGACATAAATAGGGAGTTGCAAATGTATTATCAATAATAAGTGGTACATGATGAGCATGAGCAGCTTTTGCCCATGTTTCAAAATCAAAAACAGTCAGCGCAGGATTAGCCAAGGTTTCTCCAAACACAGCCTTTGTATTTGGTTTAAACGCTTTCATAATTGTATCATAATCAGCATCTACATCAACCCAGATACACTCAATACCCAGTTTTTTCAAAGTAAAGCCAAACAGATTGATGGTTCCACCATAAATCGAAGAGCTAGCTATAAAGCTATCGCCGGCAGAACAGACGTTTAAAATGGACAACAAAGAAGCCGCCTGTCCGCTGCTTGTCAGCATACATCCAACCCCACCTTCCAAATCAGCAATCTTCTTTTCAACTGCATCACAAGTTGGATTTGCAAAACGAGAATACATAAACTCTGTTGGCTTATCAAAAAGCTGTGCTACATGCTCACAAGAATCAAACTTATACGTTGTACTTTGTACGATAGGTACAACACGAGGCTCGCCATTTTTTGGCTCATATCCAGAATGCAAACATTTTGTTTCGATTTTCATACCGAAAGTATAGGCAAAACTGTATATTTTTGCAATCTATATAGGGAGCGTTAACACAAAAACAGCCCCAGTTTCATTACTCTCAGCCCTTACTGTACCTCCAAGAACCATGCAAATACTTTTTACAATAGCAAGTCCCAAACCTGAACCGCCCGCTGACCTATTATGAGCTGAGTCCCCCCTATAAAAACGTTCAAAAATATGTGGCAACACATCAGGTGTAATGCCAGGTCCTGAGTCCATAAAGCGAAATTCCAGTCCATCCTTATCCGCAGACATTGCTACCTGCTGTATATGTACTTTTATACAGACACTCTTACCACCAAACTTGATACTATTTGATACTATAATAGTACATGCCTGGTACAACAGCTCTTGATCCGTATAGATTCTAAAGTCATCATCCATTACCACATCAAACTGTACATCAGGAGCCCAGGCTAAAGTATCATCCCGTAAACGATAACACAATTCCTGTACAGAAACTTCTTGTATCACACTATTCCACTTTCCATTTTCAAGTCGTGAAAGCTGCAATAGATTTTCAACGATAGACTCCATGGTATGAACTTCGGAAATAAGCATATCCAGAGACTTTTGCAATTGTACAGGATCGTCCTTTCCCCATCTTCTGATAAGATTTGCATGTCCTAAAATAACAGCAAGTGGCGTACGTAACTCATGTGATACATCTGAGGTGAATTGCCGTTCTCGATCAAAATCAGTTTTTAACCGGGTAAATAAATCATTAAACGTTTGGGCAAGTTCATCTAGTTCGTCACCACGACCAGTCGTCGGCAATCTTCGATCAAGATTTTCACTACCTATATGTCGAGCTGCAATGGTCATATTACGCACAGGTATCATTGTACTTTTGCTAATAGAATATGCGGCAACATAAGATATGAACAGTAAAGGTAACAATATAACAAGAAAAACCGGAACAGCACGCTCCAACAACTGCTCTGCAGTATCGCGATCCATAGTAAGGGCTACTTGTACAACAAAAGGCTCTTCCTTACTAGATTTAAACACATCAGAACAATACAAAATATTTAAGTCCCCGTCGATATAATAATTTTTACGTGTATACCGTTTGGGGTGTCCATATGATACTGGCAATAATGGCAAAAATGGATCATTTGTTTCATAGACAGTATGCGTTGTATCATTAAAAATGGTAAAGGTAATATAATACGGCAAATCCGATCCCAGCCTTGGAGGAAGTCTTCTTACACCTTCCGGCGTTTTTATTTGATCTACAGCAGGTGGTAGGTTCATTCTAAAATCATGGATTCTTTGTTCAATATCAGCAAGATGCTCCATGGAATAAACCAACTCATTATTTTGCCGCAATCGAACATTATACCGTAGCAGCAGCGTTAATAATAAAGCAACCGCAAGAATAACAACAGACAATACCAGAGAAAATCTAACTGCTAACTGCCGTGCTATCGACGGCTTCTTTTTTTCAAAAATCATCTTTATTTGTACGAGCGGGACAATCCCAAGATACTTAATGCCAGAGCACACTGATTAAGGCTCATCTTTTATCATATATCCAGATCCTCGTACCGTCTGGATATACTCATCGCTAGAGTGCTCATCTATTTTTGACCGCAGGTAGCGAATATATACATCAACGGTATTTTCTTCCAGATAATGATCTTTACCCCACACAGCAGTGATAATCTGGTCTCGCGATAATACAGTATTTTTATGTTCCAACAAAGTTTTGAGTAATAGAAATTCTGTTTTGGATAGATTAATTTTTTCACCCTGTATTGATGCTTCCATACTGTCAATATGCAGTTCAAGTTGTTTCACGGATAATACAGAAGAAACTGTACGTCCTGCTACCGAACGGCGGAGTACTGCACGCATACGGGCAAGCAATTCTTCTATTTCAAAAGGCTTTACCAAATAATCATCTGCACCAGCATCAAGTCCATTTACTTTATCATACATTTCACCACGGGCAGTAACCAAGATGACTGGTACTTGCGATGTCTTACGGATACGACGAAGTACTTCGACACCGCTGAGCTCCGGTAGCATAATATCCAATAAGATAATATCAGGTCCAAATGCACTAAATGCTTCAAGAGCTTTTCTACCACTATCAGCAACAGCAACGGCAAAACCTTCATGTTCCAGTTCCAGGCGGACAAATTCAGCAATACCTGTATCATCTTCTACTATGAGTATTTTTTTCACAGTTATTTCTCCAATAGGAATTGATGCATATGTGAACACATCAAATTAGAAAAATGGCGACGATATAAAATTCTACCATTAAAACTCTGTATTTGTGGTACATCCAATGTCAATTGAGTCGTTTTGCCAGCAGTATAAGGAATTGCAAACCGCAATATGGTACCGGCTTTGTTAAACTTAAAGGTGGTATCAGGAGGAAGGCTTTTTCCGTCAACAGTAAAAGCAGATATATCAATACTGCGAGGATTGCACGGTACATTAAACTCAATATCAAATTGCAATACACCATCCTCTGGCACAGTAGTAGTGACGCTTGTTATATAAAATGCTTCAGCAGTCCTTAACATACGCATTCCATGATAGGGCATGGATTCTCCATTGGCATGATGAGACATCTGTGCTGTTACAACATGGCAAATACACCAGACTATCAGGCAAAATAGGACTAATCTATTCCATTTCATACAATACTAAGTATAGGGTATTTTTTACTCTTTGTCCTTTGCCAGGGATAAAGATTAAAGTTTTCTCATCTTTCTCCAATCCGTCTTTCATGATTGCACACAATAAGTACGCTATAGTAAGAGCATAAGGAATGACAATTCCTGTTTTGAGACAACACAACTTTTTTGGAGGAATACTATGTTGAAAAAAACTTTTATTGTTACCCTAACAGCAGCAACACTTGCGTGCGTACCAGTATTTGCACATCCAGCAGATCGATACGAGACACACAATGACAACAGACCTCATTTTACCATGGATATGCCAGGAAGATATGCCTATCGAGGTGAAGATTGTGATTCACGTTTTCATGATCAAACAGGACCAATGAATGATAGACCTGGCCCGCATTTTGGTATGGGCATGAGACCTATGGGATTTATGGGTAATAATCCAGATAAAAAACCGATTATGGGTACGGTTTCTTCGGTAAACACTGATAAAGGAATCATCTCAGTAAAAAATGCCGATGGCAATGAAATCAATATTCACGTAAATCCTGTAACTCATATATTTAAAGATAATGGACCTGCCCCAGAACAACCAGATGCAGGGACAATCGACCGTTCTAATATGAGATCGTTTAACAATAGACGACCGGATGAGGCATTAATCACAGACATAAAAAAAGACGATTGGGTGATAATAAACACTTTTAATACTGATACCACTACTGTAGAAGCAGCCCATATTTTTATTCCCACAACAAAATAATGTATATTCTCGGAGTATAGCGACGAGTATTACACAACTTTGCCTGTGTCTGCAATACATCCCACTTCAGATGCAGGCTTTTTTTTATCATTTTTTTCTTCAAAATATAATATCTTGTTATTTTAGCAAACATGGAATAGAATAAAAGTTACTGAATATCATAAAGGAGCAAATATGAAAAGATCAGTTACATCTATTCCTGCAGCTTTGCTTGGAATTGCTTTGTCTCTTTCATTAGGTGCATGTTCAAAATCTAGTGGTGGTTATACCGCTGGTACCTATGAAGGAACAGGTAAGGGTAACAACGGAAACGTTACTGTAAAAGTAACCCTTACATCAAATAAAATTAAGTCTGTAGAGGTTACAGACCATAAGGAAACTCCTGGAATCTCAGATCCAGCTATCAAAGATTTACCAGGAAAGATCGTAAAGGCACAGACTGCAAATGTAGATACCATTTCAGGTTGTACTAATACTTCTAAAGCTATCATTGCCGCAGTTAAAGATGCTATGGCAAAAGCTGGTGCTACAGACAGTGGAAAAGCAGCAGCTCATAAAAATGTCAGCTTAAAATACAAAGCTGGTACATACACCGGTACCGGTATGGGTATGAACGGCAAGGTTGAACTTGACGTAACATTCAGCGACAAAGCAATCACTGATATCAAAGTAAAATCTTCAAAAGAAACAGCACACGTTGGTGATCCAGCATTTGACATCATGTTCAAAGATGCTATCGAAGCTAACGGTTCTGGTGTTGATACTGTTTCAGGTGCAACATTCACTGCTATGGCTATCCGTACTGCATTGAATGATGCTGCAAAACAGGCAGGCGTCTCTGATATGGACGGCTTTAAGCAGAACAAAGTAGTACATACAGCTCAGGCTCCAATCGATGCAACGTATGACGTTGTTATTGTTGGTGCTGGTGGTGCTGGTATCGCTGCTGCTGCACAGGCTGCACAGAACGGTGATACTGTTCTCGTTATCGAAAAGAACGCTGAAATTGGTGGTAACACACTCGTATCTGGTGGTCAGTTCCAGTCAGTAATGCCTTACCTTTGCTGGGAAGAAGCAAATCCAAATGCAACAACAGGAACTTACAACGGAAAATCATTCAATAAAGTTACTATGGCTAACGGTAACATCTCTGTTCTTAAGACAATCCTTAACTGGAGCGAAAAACCATTTGATGGTACTGGTGCACAGGAATGGTTTGAAGCTGGTGACATCGAAAGACTTTCAACACATGGTGTTCATCAGGAATATCTCCCAGTTCTTCGCGATCTTAAGAAAGAAATCAAGGCTTACCTCGCATGGGCACAGCCACAGTTGGACAAAGGTATCCACGAATCTAAGCTTACCTTGTTCTCTACTGTAAACCTCCACATTTTCCAGACATACTATGGTGGGCTCCGTCCAAATGTAGAATTCACAAAGTGGATTTATGGTGACTATGACTTGGTATGCCAGTTCATCAGAGACGGTCAGGATCTTAAGCAGTGGCTCGTAGATCAGGGTTCAGCTTTCGTAGATGATCAGCAGCCAACAATCGTTGGTGCTCTCTGGAACCGTGAAAACGATTACCTCAAGAAAGGTCCAACTGCATTCCAGTGGGGTACTTACTTTAACCCACCACGCACCACTCTGCTCGAAAAGAGCCCAACTGCAAAGGACAACAAGATTCTTTGCCGCACAGATGCTAAGGAACTTATCGTAGAAAACGGAAGAGTTACTGGTGTTAAGGCTGTTATGTTTGACGGTACACAGGTAACTGCACATGCTAAGAAGGGTGTTGTTCTTTCTACTGGTGGTTATGCTGCTAACGTACCTATGGTTATGAAGACCAACGACTACTGGAAAGCTGGAAAAATCACTGACAAGACACAGACAACAAACCGCTCTTCAATGCAGGGTGACGGTATAAAGATGGGTGAAAATGTAGGTGCTGCTACAACAGGACTTGATTTTGCTCAGCTTATGCCAATCTCTTGGATTGACAACGGACAGTTGGCATTCGGTGGTGGTAACTATTCTGTTTACATCAATCCTACAACTGGTAAACGTTTCGTAAACGAAACAAGTGAACGTGACGTTCTTTCTTTGAAGGAATTTGATAATGGTATCGAACGCAATGGTACACAGGGTGTATTCATTGAAATTGCTAACAGCAAGGTACCAATCCAGGGACCATATCCATATGGTACTCCAGGAACAGACGCATGGAAGTCTGATGTCGAGTGGAGACAGTATGAACGTACTGTTGATCAGCTCGGTGATTTGTTCAAGACTCTCGGATTGAAGTGTGATGCTGCTGTTGTAAAGAAGGAAATCGAAGACTACGATAAAGCCCTTATCACTGGTAAAGAAAGCAGCCTGCCAATCAACAAGACTGGTTGGACACATCTTATTGGTGAAGCTACAAAGAATGCTGACGGTTCTTTCGACCTTTCTTCTTACAAGTTGGAAGGTGTTCCACTTAAGATCCGTATCATGGCTCCATCAACACACCACACAATGGGTGGTTTGAAGGTTGACGTAAAACGCCATGTACTTGACAAGAACGGACAGCCAATCAAAGGTCTATACGCTGCTGGTGAAGTTACCGGTGGTTTCCATGGTGGTAACCGTCTCGGTGGTAACGCTATCGTTGAAATCTTCGTATCAGGTCGTACAGCTGCTAACGCAATCAAAGCTGACAACTAATAAACCGAAGTCCGTATAAGACTAAGACCGTCTACATTGTGGTTTTCACAGGTAGGCGGTCTTTTTTATGTATCGAGTTTTATGCTCAAAATAGTATATCGATACTCAAAGAAGTATATAACGTTTTCGTTTGAAGTTTATTTAACAGTGCTCAACACAATACATGTCAATACGTTGACCAGAATCTTAAAATAATTTATACTATATTAAGGTCTATGTATATTTTTTCTTCAAGGTTGCGAAAAAGATTACTCAGAATCTCACTTTCGTGTCATAACACCTTGTTTTTCCAATCCATCAGAACCGCCATGCTCAGATTGCTACCCATCATCTTGGTAGGTTCTATTGCACTGGCTATCGATTCATTGTTCATTTCAATTAGTTCTGATTTTTTTCAGCCCTTTCAAAAAGACATACTCCATAAAATACTTCTTTTTACCAGTTCCTATACAGTTGGATTTCTTTCAATATATCTTGCCTTCAGCATGGGTATCAGTACTGCTGAATTAAAACGTCTGCCTCATCAAGAACAAATATTATTAGGTATATTCAGTACTGTTGCTTTCATCATCTATACCAGAATTGGACAAGGCAATATACAGGATCTCACATTAACCTATTTTTCTGTTACCAATGCAATCGAAGCAATACTGTTAGGATATATTACTATTTGCATTCATTATAAATTTAAAAACGGGTTAACAAAACATCGCATTTTATCAAAAAGACGTTACCATATATTTTTTAACAAAACCATTGCACATGCAGAAGGTGTTACTCTTATTATACTTTTTGCAGTCGTTTGTGGACTTATAAAACAGTATCTTTTTTACAAGTTTTCCTTTACCAATCCACTTCTTTTTCTTTTTCATCATTTGTACGGCTCTCGTCCAGCAGGTTTAGCAGGTATACTTATTTGTCAATTTTTAGATACGCTTGCATGGTTATTCGGCATACATGGTAACACCGTTGTCGGTTCAGTACTTACTACTTATTTTGATCCAGCAATGTTGCAAAACATTACTATCGACCAAAACGGAGGTATACCAACAAATCCTTATACCAGTGCCTTAATTTCATTTGTCAGTCTCGGCGGAGCTGGACAGACTATAAGTCTCGTCCTTGCTATTTTATTATTCAGTAAACATCATGGTTCACGTATTCTTGTAAGCTCTTCTCTAGTATCGAGTATTTTTAATATCAACGAGCCCCTCATTTACGGTCTGCCAATAATGCTTAATTTTTTACTGGCAATCCCATTTATTATAACACCTATCGTTTCCATATTAGTTACACTGGCATGCATAAAGTTAGGACTAATGCCTATACCAATTTCTTACGCCAGTTGGTCAACTCCTCCTATTTTAATGGGAATATGTAACACTCATCATATATCTGGCGGTATAGTACAGCTAGTAAATATTGTCATTGGTACCCTTATATACTATCCATTTGTCAAGATTAATGACAAACAAAACAAACTGTATGAACACAAAGAATTACATCATCTGGAACATATCTATAAAAAAGCAGAAGAATCAGTAACTGAAATAACATTAGTTGATATACCAGGGACTCCTGGTGTAGTAGCAAGATTTCTTGCATTTGATTTACAAGCAGAGGATATCTTAAAACAATTCCATATTGTTTATCAGCCACAATTTGATAACAATATGCATATCTTTGGTGTCGAAGCCCTGTTACGATGGAAACATCCAGTATTTGGAAGCATCTATCCTCCACTTGTCTTTAAACTCGCCTCTGAAGCTGGTGTACTCTCCTTAATCGAAGAATCGATATTTCTCTTAATTCAAAAAGATATCGCTTCGCATCCGACACTTAAATTCAGTGTAAACGCTACGCCATATTCATTACGTGATAAAGACTTTATCAGTTTTATAAAACGTGTATATATCGATGTTCTCTCACACAATCCAAATGTCTTTATCGAAGTTACTGAGCAAAGCAAACTTATTACTGACGAAACATTACTGGACAACCTCAAACAACTTCGAGAAATTGGTTTTAAACTTGCCATAGATGATTTTTCTATGGGGCACACATCTTTACGCTATCTGCAAGATAATAAATTTGATCTTGTAAAACTGGATGGTACTTTTACTAAAAACATGATAGAAAACCCAAAAACACAAAATATCATTGATTCAATCATCTATCTTGGAAAAACAAGTGGGTTTAATGTTCTTGCAGAGTATGTCGAAACAGAACGACAAAAACAAACTCTCAATGATTTAGGATGTACTCTATTCCAAGGTAGATTATGCAGTATGCCTGTTGATATCGAAGTACTTGATACCATGTTACAATCTACATAATACTTTTATGCAATAATTTACATATTTATGCATAAATTCTCTTTTCAAAAACCTATACTTTTGATATATTTACTTATAGTTTGAAGTAGCACTTCAAATAATAGGGGTCATTATGAAAAACGAGTATGTCAAACGTATTTGGGCTGATGTTCAGAAAAAAAACGCAGACCAGCCAGAATTTCTCCAGGCAGTACAAGAAGTACTTACAACTATTGAGCCTGTTGTAGACACAATGCCTGAACTAGAGCAGAATGCTGTTCTCGAACGCTTTGTTGAACCAGAACGTGTTATCATGTTCCGTGTACCTTGGACTGATGACAAGGGTAAACCCCATATTAATCGCGGATATCGTGTTCAGTTTAACAGCGCAATCGGACCATACAAAGGTGGTCTTCGTTTTAGTCCAGAAGTTAACCTTTCTGTTCTCAAATTCTTAGGTTTTGAGCAAACATTAAAAAATAGTCTTACTACCTTACCAATGGGTGGTGGAAAAGGTGGTTCAGATTTTGATCCACACGGAAAGTCAGATGCAGAAGTCATGAGATTTTGTCAGTCATTTATGACAGAATTATATCGTCATATTGGACCAAATACCGACGTTCCAGCTGGAGATAAAGGAGTTGGCGGACGTGAGGTTGCATACCTGTTTGGACAGTACAAACGTATTAAGAATGAGTTTACTGGTGTACTCACAGGCAAGGGCCTTGACTTTGGCGGCTCATTGATTCGTACAGAAGCAACTGGATATGGTCTTATCTACTTTGCAGAATGCATGCTTGCAAAAGTAAACGATTCTTTCAAAGGTAAAGTTTGCGCAGTATCAGGTGATGGTAACGTTGCTCAGTATGCAGTACAAAAACTGATCCAGCTTGGTGCAAAACCTGTAACCATGAGCGATTCATCTGGTTTTATCTATGATCCAGATGGAATCACACAGGAAAAGTTGGATTTCGTAAAAGAATTCCGTGCACAGCATAAGAGAATTGACGAATATGTCAAAAAATATCCAAAGGCAACATTTAATGCAAATCAGAGACCTTGGTCAGTTAAAGTTGACTGTGCATTCCCATGTGCAACTCAAAACGAGCTTGATGAAAAAGATGCAGAAGCTTTGATCAAAAACGGAGTAAAACTGGTAGCAGAAGGTGCAAACATGCCTTCTACACTGGAAGCAACCGAAAAGTTCCAGAAAGCCGGTGTTCTTTTTGCACCAGGAAAAGCTTCTAATGCTGGTGGAGTTTCAGTATCAGGACTTGAAATGAGCCAAAACAGCGAACGCCTGTCTTGGACAAGTGAAGAAGTTGATGCAAAGCTCAAACAAATTATGGTAAACATACATGACAATGCATACAATACTGCAGAAAAATATGGCATGAAGGGTAACTATGTTGCCGGAGCCAATATCGCAGGATTTGTTAAAGTTGTTCGTGCAATGATAGCACAGGGATTGGTATAAAACACCATCCCTGCATAAAATCCTCCTCATAGCCTGTGATATTGTTTATATAGACCGTATCATAGGCTTTTTTTCTTTTATTAGTAAAACGAATTACATTGACATATACCCCATTACGGTATTATATTAAATTGATAATAAACCATAGGGACTATTTCTATGACCGAAAAAACATGTTGTAAACCTGGCAAAACAAAAATACGAACGGAAGAAGAACTTAAAAAACTCACTTCCCGTCTTAATCGCATTGAGGGACAAATACGTGGCATTAAAAACATGCTGCAAAATGATGCTTATTGTCCTGACATACTTATTCAAGTATCAGCAGTAAACGCGGCTCTAAATTCGTTTAATAAAGAGTTATTGGCAAGTCATCTACGCACCTGTGTCATTAATGATATAAAAAATGGCAATGAAGAGGTAATAGACGAACTTGTATGTACCTTACAAAAATTGATGAAATAATACAGGTCACCGTATTTTATGATTAATATTATTATTAGCTGCATCGGTATCATTCTTATCGCAGTGGCAATTAAATCTTCAATAAAACACTTAAAAGGTGAAAGCAGTTGTTGTGGTGGTGGCAATGGAATCATTGCCACAGAAAAGAAACTTACGGGTACAAAGATAGGAGCAAAAGATATTTTAATCGAAGGCATGACTTGTACCAATTGCCAAAAACGAATACAAAACGCATTAAATAAAATCGATGGCGTAGCTGCAACTGTTTCTTTTCGTAAAAAACGAGCCCATATAGAGTTTGACAAAGATATTGCAGATGACCTTTTAATTACAACCATCGAAAAAGCTGGTTATACCGTTTCTTCGATACAAGCAATCTCATAAGGTCATAACTTTTAAAAAAAGAAAAAGAGCCACAGCTGATTTTTAGCATTATGGCTCTCTAGCAAATAAAGACCATGCTTTATTATTTGAAAATAAAGGGCTCTTCAGGTCCAATAATCTGAGTATTTTCAAATACAGGATTCTTTGCATTTACAACCCTAAAAGATTTTGTATGTACCTCTGGCAAACCTGCATACATTTCAGAAACAGATGGTGATGATACATCTTTCATATCTGCACCAAATACGCAGTTTTCAATGATCAAATCTTCGATAGGAGCTTCAGGCAACCCTACAATAAAACCAGTAGATGCCCTACAGTCATCAGCCATTATTTTACTAATATGAACTGTTGAAATTGATGGAGTATCATCTGATACAGGCATCGGATCAAGACTAAATAACTCAGGTTCTGTTCCTTTGGAACCACAGCGATAATACATATTGATAGCGATAGGGCAAAGGCTATTGTGAATATCAAGATTTTCAAAATATAATCCCGAAATAGCCCCACCACGACCACGACGAGTTTTAATACGAATACCTCTATCAGTTCCATTGAACGTACAATGCGAAACTCGCACCTTATGTATACCACCGGCAGTCTCACTACCAATAACGATACCGCCATGTCCGTTATCAACAATACAATCAAATACTGTAATCGTATCGGAAGGACGATTAACCTTAATACCATCTGGGCCAGAACCACTCTTTATACAAATACCATCATCACCAACTGCAATACGACATCCCTTGATAGAAACATTAGTACAAGAATCAATATCCATACCATCCGTATTTGGTGCTGTATAAGGATTTGATACCTTTACATGTTCTACCAACATATTGTCACAAAACACTGGATGAAACGTCCAGAAGGGAGAATTTTGCAAGGTAATATCAGATACTCGTATATTTTTGCACTCATAAAACTGCATTAATGGTGGTCGTAAAAATTGAGTCAATCGTCCACCACCACCGCTTGCCTGTGTCTTGTAATCAGGATTAAGTAAAGCAAGTTCTTTTTCAATAGCATCAACTGGACCAACTTGAGAACGTTTTTTTATAACGGTATTCCACCAAAAATCACCATTTCCATCAAAAATACCATTCCCTTCAATTGTTACATCATGAGCATCATTAACAAATACACAAGGATGCATTGCCCAACAGCACACCCCTTCCCAACGAGTTTGTACCGGTTTATATAATGAAGGATCTGGTATAAAAGAAACTACTGCACCATCAGCCAAGCGTAAAGTCATATCAGAACACAACTCTATTGGCCCTGTACGCCATACACCTTCACCTACAGTAAGCGTTCCACCCTTATTCTCAGCAAAAAATTGTGTAGCAGCTCTAAAAGCAGAAGAATTATCATCGGAATCGAGCGAACCACCAAAATCTTCGATTGCTTTTGTAATCATGTATTACTTCCTCTCTATATCCGTATCTATATCGATAGCACCATAGCCATCGTATAAATGCAACAGTGCAGATGCTTGTTTATCATCTAAAATGATACCAAAGGCCCGCTTTCCCTCAGCACCAGGCCCATAATTGTTATATTCAGCAAACCAACAGGTAGATTCATTCTGTTGGTTTTGCCAATTATCCCACCCTTCAGGAACAATAATATCTTCGATCTCACATGCAATATAGGCGCATCTACCATACGGACGCCAAGGACGAGCCAGATATACAGGAACTTCCGCATCTCCACTAATATGACAGCGATAAAAAATAAATCCACTTTCCTTTATATCCGGCATACCAGTTTTTTCATTGCTCAATGGTAAGGAATCTGCACAAGGAGCTGCAATATAACATGTTTTACATCCAACCTGTGAACATACCCTAATAAAACAATCAGAAAATAAAGCTGCACCACCGCCAAAAATAAAATCGACCGTTCCTTGTATAAAACAATGATGATATCTATGAACTGATGGAATACGAGGCATACCATCACGAGGCCCAATAAATCCACCAGGCAATATTTCTTTTTCTGGTAATGGTGAAACAAACAACGTATCCTGAAATCCAAGCAAAGCCACACGAGAACACACAGTCTGCGCAGCATCATCATACAGTGCAATTGCCTGCCCGGCTTGACTACCACGCCCCTGAGGAGGCTCTAGTCCAGAGATATTTTCAATAGTAAGGTTTTCGATATGTACTTCAGGTCCACTCACAAATAAAGTATAAGAACGAAACGTTCCACGCTTTATTGCTCCCTCAGCAGAATATTGCTGAGTTGCAGAAGCATCTCCACTGATAATCGTTTGATTCATACCAGCACCATGAATATGCAATATAATATCATTCGTTCGATTATCTGATGCATACCCATCAAAATAAAACTGACCAGTATACAGTCCTGCTTTTATATCGACATACGCTTCTGTGCAAACAGTGTTTTCCATAATTGCATTAAACGCACTTTGCAAATTGAGATACTCACAAGAACCATCAGAAGCAACGGTAAGATAAAATGTACTCATTTTATTTCACCACTTCTTATCTCAAACTCTAGTGAAGCCAAAATAGCAGTGGCCAAGCCTTTAAAATCATCGACTCGTTGTTTTTCACTTATATAATACTGAAAGGATCCATCTCTATATGGATTTCCACCAAGTCCCGCTCCACTACAGGTACCGGTAAGGTGTAGAAGACCATCCTCACCTCGAGTAAATCGAGTACTCAATCCTTGCAGACCTTTATCTGCCGCTGCTAAAACAGACTGTATCAAGTCGCTTTTTCTGCTATCAATACAATGAGTTCTTACTATCTTATATAAAAAATAGACAAACATTGCTGATACAGATGTTTCTAAGTAATTAGCATTCTTAGATCCAACATCCAATACTTGATACCATAAGCCAGTTGCAGCATCCTGAAAGTCTAAAATCGGACGTATTAATCGTTGTACTAATAATAACAACTTTTTTCGTGCATAAGGGGGTACATCACCAACCCAATCGAGCACATCAACAACTGCCATACAATACCAGCCCATAGCTCTTCCCCAAACATGAGGAGACATTCCAGTATCACGGTCAGCCCAAAGCTGTTTACAGGATTCATCCCATGCATGATACAGTAAACCAGTACGTTCATCCAATGTATGCGTATATACTAATTCAAGCTGATGTACGACATCATCAAAGTCACTTTTATCTCCAAACTCTGCGATATAGCGAGCATAAAACGGGGAAGCCATATACAAACCATCAAGCCACATTTGCCAAGGATAGATTTTCTTATGCCAGAACCCACCTGTCTGAGTCCGTGGCTGATTTTGCAATTGAAGATAAAGTACATCTAATGCTTTTTTATATTTTTGATTATGAGTTTCTTTAAATGCGTCAAAAAAATACTTGCCAGGATTTATCTGATCAAGATTATACTCTTCTTTTTTATAGGTTTTAATATCACCATCAGGCGTTATAAAACCATCATACACCGATTGTACCCACTGCTGTAAGTCTAATCGGTTATATATTTTGGAGACAGCATATACACTTTGTAAAAGCAGTCCATGTTCATAATGCCATATAAATTGTTCAGGCTTAAACATTTTTTGGACTGATAAAGATATATCAAGTGATAATATATCTTTGCCTAAAACAAGCATACTGTAACCTCACAAAACATCACTACATAAAAAAACCGACGGCATTGAAAATACCCTACACTGTATGCAAGATTTTCCACATACCGTCGGCCTATCACATCATAAACCTACCCGTTTTACTGGTTGATTTATTTCAAAAAGTTATTCTCTGTTGCAAACTTAACACCAGCATCATTCCAAGCCTGTCCACCGACCTTCTTGAACTCTGCGAGCCATGCATTCCATGAATCTTTTGTTAACGGACGTGTACCACGAAGGAATTCAAGGATTCCTTGTGAGTAGAAACGTTCAACATCAGCACCAGGAGCAGGCATTGTATTTGCACCAGCAAGCTGTACCCAAGGTTTAGACTGCATCTGGCGCAAAGCCTTCAATGCACTCATTTCTTTACCAGACTTTGCAGTCTTATATGTTGGATAGCGAGATACTAACTCTGTATCGCTATTGTAGAATACCATGTTGCGCAACTGGGTCAAAGGAACATTTTCTGTCTTATCCCATGCTTTTGCAGGATCTGGTACACCCTTTGAAGTTGGAGCACCATCAGGTCCAATAACGAAGTTAACATCTTTTTCACCCCAACCAAGGAGGAAGTAACCTTCTTCTGAAGACATCCATTCAAGCATCTGTGCGATAGCTTCTTTCTTACCAGCCTTTGCAGCTGCAGCAGATACAGCATAGATACGATAGCCTGCATCGTATACACCAACTGCTGATTTTCCGTTTGGACCAACTGGAGGATCAACAATAATCCATTCACCAGTTGGGAAGTTATCATCAAATGGTTTGTAGTTATTCTGTGCAGCAAAAGCAGCATTCTGCTCTCTCATCATACCAAACTTACCCTGCTTCCAAGCAGCACGGAAATCGTCTTTCTTATAAGCGAGCCAGTTAGGATCAATACAACCATCGTCGACAAGAGATTTGATATAAGCTACAGCATCATAATACTCAGGCTTAAATACATTAAGACCTACATTAGCCTTTGTCAGATTCCATGCACCGGCAACACCAAACGCACCAAGAAGTGGATCAAGACGAGGTCCAAGACCATAGTCCAATTTATTTGATTCGATAAAGCAGCCGTAACCCCATGTATCCTGTTTTCCATTGCCATCAGGATCATTATATGTAAAGGCATGCATTACCTTTTTGAAGTCTTCTGTTGTCTTAGGAACCGAAAGCCCCAGTTTATCCAACCAGTCTTTGCGGATTAACACGCCTTCATTTTTTGCAATTGATCCAGGGCTTGCCAAACCATAGCAAACACCATCAACAGTTGCAACACTCTTTGCAGCATCGTCATACATCAATTTTGTTCTGTTTGGCATCATTGCAAACATATCACTTACATCAGCCAACAAACCTTGCTGTGCAAGACGAACCAATGTATCACGCTCAACCATAAAAATATCAGGAAGTGCATTTGCAGCACCCGCTGCATTCAGTTTTTGAGCCTGATCATTTGCAGCAGATGGGAGAGCTGTCAACTGCAAATCAATACCTTTTTCTTTAAGAATACTCAAAGCCTTCCAGTCTGCTGGTGGCGGACCTGCTTCAGTAACAGCTGCACCATACCATAGGTCAATTGTTACAGGACCTGAAGATTTTTTGTCTTTTCCACCAGCTGCAAACAATGACATCCCCATTCCAAGCATCAAAGCACTGGTCATAAGTTTGGAAATTTTCATTTTTTCCTCCTATTAAAATTCGCATACTCCATTTTTGTTTCTGCATATTGTTTCTATAAATAAATTACCCTTTGACACTACCTGCGAGTGTACCTTTGGTAAAGTATTTCTGAATAAATGGATAGGCTATAACCATAGGTATAGCTGACATAAATACGCTGGCTGCTTTAATAGCTGCAATTGGAGCTTCACCAAAAGCACTTGCTTCAACATATTCATTCATACCGCTTGCCAGCAAAATATTACGCAACAAGATTGGCAATGGCTGCAATTCATTCTTGTTCAAGTACAACATTGCATGCATAAAGTCATTCCAGAATGAAACACCATAAAACAGACCAATCGTCATTAAAATTGGCTTTGACAAAGGAATAATAATCTGCAATAAGATACGCCACTCAGGAGCACCATCAATACGAGCAGACTCTTTGAGAGAATTAGGAATTCCTTCAAAAAAGTTTCTCATTATCATACAGTTATATGTTGAGACAGCCACTGGCAAAAATACAGCTGCCAGATGATTTGTCAATCCAAGCTTAGTCACAACCAGATAAGATGGAATTAAACCAACATTGAACATATACGGAATCAATACAAATATGTTCAAAAACTTTTTACCTGGAAGTCCATCTATCGATAATCCATAAGCAATCGGAATTGTCAAAACCAACGCTGTAGCAACTCCAAATACCAATATTTTCAAACTATTAACAAATGCATTGATAAATCCATTATTACCTAACAAAGCTGCATACGCTTGGTTTGACCACTTCCAAGGAGGTAAAAACATTCCCTCCAAACTATTACCAATAAAAGTAGCCGGACGAAATGACAATGCAATCGTACTCCACAAAGGAATAACAATAATTACTAATGTAACTACAAGAAAAATATCCAAAATCGTATGGAACACAATGTCTCCACCGGTTTTTTTCATCGCTACCGATGAACCCTTACTATTCTTACCCATCATATTGTGTACCCTCTTATCTTAGAACAAACCAGAATCTGCGATTTTTCGTGTCAGCTTATTGGCAAAGACAAGCAATAAGAATCCAATGACACCCTTAAAAATACCAACCGCAGTTGCCAGAGAAAACTTAAACTCAAGCAAGCCCTGACGATAAACCCATGTATCAATGATATCTGCAACACTATATACAGGAATAGAATACAGCATAAAAATCTGGTTAAAACCAGCATCAAGGATTGTACCAATTTTAAGCAGAATAACCATAACAATAACCGAAAGAATTGAAGGAATTGTTATATACTTTGTCCGCTGCCAAGCACTTGCACCTTCGACCATTGCGGCCTCATACAATGCAGGATCAATACCCATCAAAGCAGCTATAAAAATTATGGCACCCCATCCCATACCTTTCCAGGCATCCGATAAAATAACAATAAAAGGAAATGCCTTTGTACTTGTTAAATAATCGATAGGTTTTCCACCAAACATTTTGATAATGTCATTAAACAAACCATCACCAGGAGCAAGCAAAGATAGCAAAATACCATACATGATAACCCAAGACAAAAAGTGTGGCAGATAAGACAATGTCTGGACAATTTTACGCAGCACATTTCTTTGACTCTCAAAAATTACGACAGCCAAAATGATTGAAATCGGAACACTGATGATCAATTTACCAAAACTATATCCAACGGTATTGCGAAGTAATTCCCAAAAATAGAATGAACCAAAAAATTCTTTAAAATACTTCAGGCCGGCCCATGCACTATGTAATACACCTTTTACCGGCTGAAAGTTTTTAAAAGCAATTTGTCCATTCCAAATAGGGATGTATTTAAAAATAAAAAAATACACCAATGGAATCAGCATGAGCAGATAAATTTCTTTAAAACGAATAATCTCTTTTACGAGAGACTTTTTCGGCTTTACTGTAGAAGCCGTTACATCTGTATTATTGTTCACTGTTGCCATCCTCATAATACTAGATTACAAGGTATAAAAAAAAATATACTGGCAACTATTTGTATTTTTCAGACCTATGACTGACTATCAATCGTTAGACGTTTGTATTTTAACGTTGTTACACCCGTAATTTTTCTGAAAACACGACTAAAATACGCAGAATCCTGGAATCCTGTTTTTTCTGCAATCTCAGATATGGTATCATTTGTTTGCAATAATAATTCGCAAGCTCTAAAAATACGGTATTGGTTAAGATACTTCCATGGCGAAAGTCCTAATTCCTTATGAAATATACGAGTCAAATAATCTTCACTGACATGTACATAATCAGCAAGCTTCCATCTCAATATCTGGGTTTTATACTGTGCACCAAAATAAATGACAGCACGTTTTACCAGAGCACCAGTATCTGGAGGTAATATCTCCCCTCCTACCAAAATAGAACGTGCCCGAGCGCCAAATTCCTCAGTAAAGGCAACACAACGATGACATAATATAACCCGAGGCAAAAGCAGCAATTTTTCAGCAGCAGCCAGATCTGTAATATGCTCTGGTAATACAAAAATCGGGCAAAAAGCCGTTATAGGATTACCTCGTATTTTTTTAACTCCTTCATAGTCAAGGGAATCCAAAACTACTAAAGACGGAGCAGTAACACGGACAGTTTCATCAAACTCATCTATACTATTTAAACGGCATATGTGATTATGCGAAATCCATGACGGATATTTAGAAAAGAAGCCAATGAAAAACACATTTTTAAAAACAGTCGAGCTCATACGATGTTCAAACAAGCCAACAAAGGTTTTGACAAATTCAAGCTCTTCTTCGGGCAGTGCGGTATAACACAAAAACGCAGACTCCATAAAACTTGAATCTTCACGCTTTGCATACATAGAAATCCAAGCTTCAGGGGCAGCCTCATCTGCATTCCATGAAATATGATCAACATCCGCAACTGCATTAGCACAATCAAAGGTAGGCCATGGGTATACTATTTGGCATCCATGAGGTGTTTTTTTAATAGATGCACCAGATCGCATAAAAATATATTGTACGACCTGTAAAGTATTTTGTTCCCACACATTAAGCGGAACAGTAATCATTGGATTTTCCAGTATCATCTCCAAACCTTGTGGAGTAATATGTAACTGTATATCAGACAGAGGAATTTTCCATTCGTCACACACAATTTTCAATGATTGTGCTATTCGATCAGGATCACCGTACAAAAGTGGATAATCAGAAGCAAGTTGCTCCCGATCTGTAATACTAGTTATATGAAACAACCGTGTCTTAAATACAAATTCATTACTTTGCAAGCGAGTAAGATCAATAACGAGATTTGTTTTTTCAACTTGCTCACTAATCTGATTTCTCAAAAAAATCATCTGTGAAGATAAAATATCATTTTCGCGAGATACCGATGCCAAGATATTCTGCATCTGGTTAAGTTTTTGAGTGACATCTATCAAAGGTTCCGATAAATCGGTACCTACATTTGCAAAGAAACTGTTTTTTGCCTGTTCTGCCTGTTCGGCTTTTTGTTTTGCTGCTGAATTTTCTTCAAACATGAAAATACCAGCCAGCGCACTGCTTATGGCTGACCGCAAATCTTCAAATAATGTACCATTATGTTGAGGAGGTACAGAACAAACAAAATATCCCAGTGGCTGTTTTTCAGTAAACAGAGGCTGAACCAAAAAAACACCAGTATCAAATCCCGTAAGCCCCTTTGGCAGTAACAACGAAGAAGGAAAGTTTTTTTGTTCATCATAGCGTTTATTTTCAGAAAAACCACCAATAAACGTAGAGTTAGTATCATTATCTGTCAAAACAAGAGCAGCCGTATTAATAGAAAGCATCGGTAAATGCTTTGCTAAAATATCACACAAAGATTTTCGATCCCGAGCAGTCAGCAATCCACATTTTAGCGAATTTAACTTCTCTGCAATGATACGAGTTCTAAAGCTTTCATTTTGCGTTACCTGATCTTGAATACGCAAGACCAAACGATAAAAGCGAGACTCCAGGCCTTCTATCCATGAAGAGTCAAAACACGGTACCGCCCGCAACATCGCATATGCAGAAAAAAGCATACGGATATCGTCATTATACTCAAAAAAGCGCTCCAAGATCTTTTCAAGTAATGTAAACAATAGCTTTTCATCATGCTGCGATAAGGCTCCTACCAATGGCTCAATCATTGCATTTGTCGATGTACTGTCGAGTCTGAACATGACGGACAAAACATCGACTACTTGTATCGGCGTTGTAGGAATAGCATCTTCAAAGAACTGCGGATTATCAGAATTAAGACATCCACAAGATTCCCGTATAACAAGAGGAGCCGGTAAAGTAACACTCCGTGTATTTTTTGTATGATCTACAAGTGCACTACGCATCATCGAAAATGCTGTCAGCCCTAAATCTACAAACGGCATATGTACCGTCGTACAGCCGATAATACGACCTTCTGGGGAATCATTAAATCCGGCACACGTATAATCATCAGGTACGGTAAAACCAGCTTTTGCCAAATATCTGACAGCACCTAAAATCATTAAATCACTGGAACCAATAAGAACTTCAAAATCCTGACCTGGTACAAGCTTTCGCTCATGATACAATTGCTTTGCAGCAGCTTCGCCTTCAGTCCATGCAAAAGGATCTGATATCAGCGGAGATTTTTCCATATCAAAACCTTTTTGCTTCATTACATCACAAAAGGCCTGATAACGCTCCATTGATGAAGCATGATTTTCAGGACCACGCAAAAATGCAATCTTAGTTGCATGGTGTACATCCAAAAAATGCCGGACAAGATCTGCCATACCGTTATAAGCATCAAACGAAACACAAGGTGCATCCTGCATTTTATGGGCAATAGTTACATACGGAAGGGAGCCAAAACCACGGTGAAATCTATTAAGTTCCTCAGTTGAGACAGAGCCTCCAATACTCGAACCCCAGCTAATCAAGCCATCAAGATTTTCAGAGTTGATTAAATTATAAATAGAATTACGAACATATTCTGAATTTTTTTCAGCATTAAGAGCGCCACCAGGAAATATATAAAAAGCACTGTCAGAATGTGACGTCTCACGAATTAACGTCGACCACATATTCTGGGCAGATCCTGTATATATAGACGCAAGAACAAAACCTATGCGATTCTTATTGGTACTCATACACTTATTATATAGAGTAGTAATTAAAAAAGACAGCGGAAAAGTACAAAAAAAAAGATAATTTTTCATTATTTTCAACTTTTTCACAACGTTTTTTTCAGTTTACACATTATCAGGCAAGTTCTTCCCAGCGTGTATATTTTTGTTCCAATGATGCCGTAATATTTTGATACTCTTCATTCAGAGCACTTATGGTACTGTAATCTGCCTCTGCACTACTCATCAAAGTTTCAAGCTCAGCTTTACGTGACTCAAGCTGTTCAATATCTTTTTCAAGTTGCTCAAACTCTTTTTGTTCTTTAAATGACAGTTTGCGGGCACCAGATTCTTTAGGCTGGCTACCAGTTGCTTTTTCTTGCTGCTGACGTTCTTTTTCGGCAGCGGCACGTTTTGCAAGTTCCTGTTGCGCCAGTTTTTCTTTACGATATTCAATATACTCCGAACACTTACCGACAAAGCCAGAAACACTACCATCATCTTCCAAAATAAATAAGGTATCCGCAACTTTATCCATAAAGTAACGATCATGGCTCACAATCAACAGACACCCCTGAAAACCTTCTAAAAACTGCTCCAAAATATTCATCGTAAAAATATCAAAGTCATTTGTCGGCTCATCAAGTATCAAAAAGTTTGGATTAGTCATAAGCAGACGAATAAGAAACAAGCGTTTACGTTCACCACCACTTAACGTACTAACCGGTGAATGTTGAATTTTACCATTAAAACCAAACTCATCCAAAAACTGTGCAGGACTAAGAGTACGACCATCGTTCATGGTAATTATCTCTGCAGTTTCTTTTACATATTCAAGAACAGATACGCTCGTATCTTTAAACGTTGGATTTTGATTATAGTATGCAAAGGAAGTATTAACACCAACCACTACAGAGCCACTATCTGGTTGAAGCACTCCCGTAACAATATTAAGCAAGGTCGACTTACCGGTACCATTATCACCAAAAATACCTATTTTTTGTCCTTTACTAAATGTATACGAAAAATCTTTTAATACAGGAACCGTGTCCCCACTATCAGCACCCGCATAGCCTTTTGGGTAAGACTTACTGATACCATGCAGTTCCAAAATCTTACCACCAAGCCGCTTTCCTTTTACCTCAAAGGTAAAACCCTTGTCAGCAGTAAATTTTTCACGATTGATCAATTGCATATCATGCTGGATACGAGCTTTTGCCTTAGTACCTCTGGCACAGGGGCCACGAAGCAACCAATCTCGCTCAACACGTAACACAGACTCAATACGTCGATCCGTATTCTGCTCTATTTCTGCTTCTATCTGTTTTTTTTCAAGATAGGTAGAATAATTACCCTGATAGAGTTTTATCTTATGTCGAGCAATTTCATAAATGTTGTTACACACATTATCAAGAAAGTAGCGATCATGTGTAACCATAAGTACACTGCGCTTTGTATCATGCAAATACTCCTGCAGCCAGCTTATCGTCGTAATGTCTAAATGATTGGTAGGCTCATCAAGCAGTAAGAGTTTTGTATCCTCAACAAGAACCTGCGCCAGTGCCACCTTTTTTATCATGCCACCAGACAGAGTACCCATACGTCTACTCATGTCCGTAATACCAAGTGTAGACAATATAGAACTTACCTGTGCCTCATAATTCCATAAATCCTGTTTTTCCATTACGGCAGTCAATTCATCATACCTTTTTTGTACGCCACTGGCAGCAGACTGCCCAAGCAATGTACATACTTCCTCATATTCACGGATTGTCTGCAGCTTAGGACTTTGTGCTTTAAAGATATGGTCTCTGATAGTATCATCAGAATTATATTCTGGATTTTGAGGCAAAAAAGAAACACCGGCTTCTTTATTAAGGACAACAGTACCGTCATCAGGCTGCAACACACCAGCAATGGTATTAAGCAAAGTTGACTTACCTGTTCCATTGCGACCAATAACAGCAGCCTTATCACCTTCGTTTAACCCAAAGGTAACATCAGTAAAAAGAGGTTCTTCCCTACCGATTTTTGCAAGATTATTAATAGAAAGAAGATTCATATTGTGCAGTATAGCATCATACGGTCTTCCAATCCACACCGTTTTTTGTCATAAAGATACGTACCGTACATCGTTGTCTACGAGCATTTTTGGCAAAAAAAGCAATATCCGTAGCATACGGAGACATCACATCATCAGGATGATAGTGTAATTGTACTCGCTGTTCCTTGCCGTCAGATTGCGTCCGACTCAAAGCTCCATTCATGCTTATAAGATCCTGAGCCACTGGAAGCAGTGTACTCAGTTGCTTTTCCGTATACTTTTGGCAAACAAAATTCAGCTGAAAGTACTCCAACTTTTCGTGAGACAGACAGCACAAATCAAGTTTTTTTGGATCTTCACCATTTTTAACCAGCCAAGCATAGAAATCTGCAAAAAACACTGATGCCTTTATATGTAAGGGGCGTATCACCGATAAAAACCAAGGAACGGCACGCCCCTGATTATAAAAGAGATTACATGCATGCGCCAGCTGCTCAGCACGAGAAATCTGCTCAGCATTAAATGTCGGAGTATGTAAAACAGAATAAGGCGGTTCCTGCATCCAAGTTAAGCCAAAACTTTGTGCCGTATCATGTAAAGCAGTTCCTGGAAGTACTGACAAACAAAACAGCTCCAGATTATTGGGATAGAGGCTGATAGCAAAATCAATACTCTCTCTAAAACCAGATAAACTGTCACCTGGCAATCCATAAATCAAATCAAAACCAAAGATTGCCCCCGTTTTATTCAAGTATCCAATATTTTTTACAAACAGCTGCTTATCTAAAGTACGATGAACATTTTTAAGTACATCAACATGTGCACTCTGCAATCCAATCTGCAAAGCACAAGGAATCGAGGCAAATGCCTTTGCCAAATCTCTATCGATAAGTTCTGCCCTGCCTTCAAAGTAAAAAAACATGCCAGGAGCTTTTTGCTTTATCATTTGCAACATATGCAGTGCACGTTTTTTATTTGCATTATACGTAGGGTCAAGCACAAATACCTGTGGAATTTTTTTGTTTGCAAAATATTCCAATTCCTTTTCAATACGTTCTTCGGGAAAATACGCTATCTTCTTTTCGCCTTTTGACTCATAACAATACGCACACTTATAAGGACAACCACGGGCAAGCTCCCATAACGCTCCTCCATAGACTGACGGATCAATATCACCATCTAACCAAGGCGAAACTAATTTTTCTGGATTGCAGGCAGGGGCATGTACTATAGGACGTAGTGACTCATTCTTTGCATATATATATGGCGGCAGAGATTCTTCCTTGCTTTGAGATAAGAGCTCATGTGCGATCAATAGAGGAACAGCTTCTTCTCCTGCACCAGGGATACAATAATCGAACACTGCCGAAAATGGGTGTGCGGTAATCTCTGGTCCACCTGCGATACACAAAATATGTGCATCACGTTGTTTGATGTATCCGACAACTTGTTCCAACAGCAGGCGGTTCCAGACATATACGGAAAAACAAATACAGACGGGGAGTTCCTTTTGCAATAAGTCTTCTGCAATTTTTTTTGCAGTTACAGCATCATCTTCTTTTGAAAAAGAGTGCAACACAACACGAAAGTGTCCTGCCGTTTTAGCATCGTTTTTAATTGCCGATACAATACAGGCACTGGCAAGGGGCATGGCCTGCGGTGAAGTCTCGACAAGGACAGTTGTGCAAATAATAAGCGGCTTATCCATGCCCTCGATTATACAGATTGCACGCTGATAATGCTATATAGTCAGTAACAAACCACCACTGTGGTGGTTTGTTACTGAGTAATACTGTTATGCTACTGTTACTACAGAGTCAATTTTTGCCGTAAAATACGTACTGCCAGGTTTTGTAACGATACTGACGGTATAAGCTCCAGCAGCAAGAGTAGCTGGAATGACAACGTCAACGATGTTAGTACCGCGTCGTGTGTATGTATCTATACGAGTATAACTAGTCTCATTTTCTAAGAAAACGCCCTGCGCAGAATCTGTTATGTCAAATGAAAGGTTACGGCCATGCAATCTGAGCATTTTACCAACACTAACACGGAGGTTATCGCTTTCGCTGGCATCGTTTAATAACGACGCGATGCGGTAAATCCGTGCTTCTGTAGTAATATCAGGCGGAACCTGTTTGTACTCAAGCTTTGCTTTGACACTGGTAACGGTACTCTCATTGGCATTAAATATAAATCCTAACGTGTGATCGCCTGTGTCGGGAGTAAAGCCATCCTGAATGCTGCTGCATGTTCCTGTTACGTTTGGACGCAAGGTACCAAAGGGAAGCTCTACGTTGTAACCTTTTGCAAGGTACTTAATCATGATGTTTTCCATTACCGAAAGCATACCGACACAGTCAGCCTCGGTAAATGAAGAGTTCCATTCAGCCATTTCTTTTGCAAGTTGTTTTTGGCTTAACGATTGTAAGCAAGTGCTTCTAAAACAATAGCCATTCTTTGACTCATCTGATACAAGTGTGTTTTTAATTGTCTTAATCTGTAACATACATAATTCTCCTAATAAAGTCCGCATTAGCGGTAGTGTGTGTTGCAGTACTGCGTTTTGTCATGACGGGGGTAAGTATAGCCATTTATTTTGGAACTGTATGTCAACCAAGGTAGTATTTTTTGTCAACTTTGGTATAACTTTTACGTTTTTTTTGCCTGTATAAGCCATGAGGTATACTCTTTTATGCCTTTCCAGAAAGTATTTTGCTTACCTATTGAGACGAAATTGTGTACCTATTGAGTCTCAATTGTTTACATTTTTGCTCTTAACTGTTTACATTTTTGCTCTTAATTGTTTACATTTTTGGTCCCAATACATTCTTTTAAGAAAGTCTTTTAAGGCAAAAAGGATTATATGGAAATGGAACTTACAATGAAATAGTACAGCATGGCGCAAACGAGTCACCCGTTTTCCTCACAAAAAATTGAGATTAACTGACATACTCCCCCTTTTCCACTATAATTAAGCCATGTTCAATTACATCTGGCCGCTTTTAATCATTATATTTGCAAACACACTTTATCAGATTTGCGCAAAGGGAATCCCTGTGCAGATGAGCACCTATGCCAGCATGACAATCACTTATGCTGTGGCAACGCTTTTTTCGGCGCTGGCCTTTTTTGTTACTACAAAAGGTGGGAACATCCTCAAAGAATTTTCCCACACAAACTGGGCCACAATCGTTCTTGGAATTGTGATTACCGGACTTGAAGTAGGCTTCATTTTTGCTTACAAGGCAGGCTGGAAAGTAAATACCCTTTCCGTTACAACAAACGCAATTCTTGCCATTGTACTGATTATTGTAGGCCTTATCGGTTATCATGAACAAATCAACTGGAGTAAGGTTTTGGGAGTTGCAATCTGCCTTGTAGGGCTGTATTTTATAAATAAGAAATAGGAGGAATATGGCCAAGGAAAGCCTTATTCGTAATGGAGCCACATCTGTACCACTCGAAATGGAAACTCTTGAAAACCTTTGTGCTGTTGGCAACTCAAGCAAAATGGATATTCCAAAAACTCCAAATCTCCATTAATCAATGTCTATTTCTTTAAATGTTCAAAAACAGAAAACCCCGCACTTCGGAAAAAAATACCGAAACACGGGGTTTATGAACACCAAGATAGTCTGTATGCTGGCGGTAAATCAGCCTTTTGAAATTTTTTACATGAAAACAATTCCGTGTGGTCCATCTTGTTTGCTCTTTGGCTTCTTTGGAAACGAATCAGTTCCTCCAGTTACAGCATCAAGCTCATCATCATTTAAGATAGCTCCAGCTTCCTCGATTTTCTTTTTTGCCTCATCGAGAGTTTTGCACTATGCTACATCTTCTTTAAGTTTTCCTGTCAATTCCATAATGTTCCTACTTAGAACAAGCGGCGACGCGTTTCGATGTCAGATGGATTAGGCTTAGGCTTTCGCACCCAATATCCGCCCGCAACAGAATCAAGCTCTTCGTCGTTCAATACAATACCGGCTTCTTCTATTTTATTTTTAGCATCATCTCGAGTTTCGCACTTTGCTACGTCTTCTTTAAGTTTTCCTGTCAATTCCATAATGTTCCTCCTTAGAACTTGCGGCGGCGACTTTTTGAATCGGGATGTACTAGTGCATTGCAGCGGTACGCGCCGCCGGCAACTGAATCAAGTTCATCGTCGCTCAATACAATGCCGGCTTCTTCAATTTTGCTTTTTGCTTCTTCGCGTGATTTGCATTTTGCTACGTCTTTTTTAATTTTCCTGTAAGTTCCATAATAAAATCCCCCACGTTTATTTTTCTTATCTAGCTTATCTAGACGATTAAATTATAAGGTGGGTTGTAAAAAATGGAAAATTTTTCTTTCATCGCGGAATATTTTTGAGCATAACTTAGATTCATACCAATTCACACCGAAAAAAATTCCTTTTTCGAAAACAAAAATCCGTGTTAAAATAAAAAAGGTTACGTACAAAGAAAGCATTGAGAGCTTTACCTGACTATTCAACAGAGGCTTACATGAAAACACATTACTTCAATTTGAAAGAACACCTTACACATCATGCACATTTTGCAGCTAGATTCACAACTCTTCTTGCAATTCTACTCGCGCTTCTTTTCACGCTTTCAAATAAAACGGGGACTTGAGCACATCTCCGTTTAAGACGACCTTTTAGTTAAGGAAAAAAACA